>JAGAIH010000476.1 GCA_017626655.1 Clostridia bacterium
GACCGTCATGTTCCTGGACAAGGGCGACGTGCGGTCCCTGCTCTACCCCATCGCCAGCGTGACCTCGGTGACCAACTACGACGGCACCGTGACCTATGAGGAGGGGAAGGACTACGTGATCGAGGACGGTAAGATCAAGATCACCGAGGACTCGGCCATCCCTGTCATCACCCGCGCCAAGTATTATAATTTCCCCGCCCATCCCCAGATCAACATCACCGCGAGCTACGAGGGCAAGAACGTCAACATCTACTGGGGCGAGGGTAAGCCCATGACCGACTACCAGATGAACGTCACCTACACCCACGAGTCCGCCTGGGAGGGCTTCGTTTCGGAGTCCAAGGCTGACATGTATGCCGATTTCATCAACAAGCTGATCAACGGTGAGGACGTGACCGTCTTCTTCTACGGCGACTCCATCACCCACGGCGCTTCCGCCAGCTTCATCGACAACTACAGCCCCTACCAGTACAGCTACTCCCTCCTCTTCACCCAGGCCCTGGCCGATCTCTACGGCTACACCGTGAAGTACGTCAAGACCAACATGACGGGCGCGCCCATCATCCCCGCCGAGGACTACGTGGCAGGCGACAGAGGCACCATCACCTACATCAACCCCTCCGTGGGCGGCTGGACCTCCCAGAACGGTAAGCAGAGCTTCGATACCTACGTCAAGCCCTTCGTGGAGGAGCATGGCTGTGACCTGTTCCTCATCGCCTACGGTATGAACGACGCGGGCTCTGCCGCCCGTACCGTAGCCCGTACCATGAAGTACGTCCTGGACGGCGTCCGCGAGCTGGACAGCGACTGCGCCCTCATGTTCGTCTCCACCATGGTGCCCAACCCCAACGCCACCAACGGCTGGTACGGCCTCCAGGACAAGCAGGAGCCCGAGCTGATCAAGACCGCCGAGGACTATGTGGAGGACGGCATCCCCTGCGCCGTGGCCTGCGTGACCTCCACCTCCAAGGCCATCCTGGAGATCAAGGAGTTCCAGGACTACTCCGGCAACAACATCAACCACCCCAACGACTGGTTCTGCCGCGTCTACGCCCAGACCATTCTCCAGACCCTCATCGGGTACGAGAATATGAAGTAAGGGGCGACCTACATAACGCAAAAGAGGATGACTCCCATACGGCGGGTCATCCTCTTTCTTGTTTCACGGTTACTTACCGTCTCCCTTAACGAAGGCGGGGTTGAAGGCGTAGAAGTTCTTGGAGTCCAGGTGATCCTGGGTGATGCGGAGGGCATCGCCAAACCGCTGGTAATGGACGATCTCCCGTTCGCGGAGGAACTTAATGGGCTCCCTTACGTCGGGATCGTCGCAGAGGCGGAGGATGTTGTCGTAGGTGACACGTGCCTTCTGCTCGGCGGCCAGATCCTCGTGGAGATCGGCGATGACGTCCCCCTTGATGCCCACGTACTTCATGTCAAAGGGGACCCCCGAGGCGGCCACAGGGTAGACCCCCGTGGTGTGATCCACGAAGTAGGTGGCGAAGGGGGAGTTCTTGATCTCCTCCTCGGAAAGGTCGCGGGTGAGCTGGTGGAGGATGGCGGCGATCATCTCGAGGTGGGCGAGTTCCTCGGTGCCCACGTCGGTCAGAATCCCCACCACCTCTTTATAGGGCATACTGTACCGCTGGTGCAGATACCGCATGGAGGCGGCCAGCTCGCCATCGGGCCCGCCGAATTGCGGTTTATGATGATTACTCGCCATGAAAATAAATGGCGACATTGCCATTGGGTTTGTCATAGACAATTTTTTCCACGACCGTGCGGAGAACTTCATTTTTGGCTTGAGGGGGGACGTTGGGGCGGCTGATGAACTCCACTACTTCGGCAACCTTGTGGGCGTAAGCACTTACGTCGATAGTCTCCGGGCAGTTCTCTTTATCGCGCAGAGCGGTCAGATCGGCGATTCTGGCGCTGATCTCGTCCTTTGTCTTGGCGTACTGCTCGATGGTGTCCACGCCGGCGAGGTAGGCTTCCTTGGCGCGATCCAGGCGGCGTTCTTCCAGAGCGATTAGTTTGGCGTAGTCCACGTCCTGGCGTTCGGGCTTTTTTGTCGGGTGGGGAAGGATGGCGAACGTCTGTGTTCCGACGGCTTGGCGCAGGCCTTCCATTACGGCTGCTTCGATTCTGGGTATGGTGATTCCGTGGGAGGTATGGCAAGAGCCTTTGGCGTAGTTACAGCATTGTAGGCAGCGGGTACGGTTTTTTCCACTTACACCATTGACGGCCAGCGTTGAACCGCATGAGCTACACCGAACCAGGCCCTTCAGCATATACTCAACAGGCTGTTCCCGTCTTGCGTAGGTGGAATAGACCTTTTTTTGTTCGGTCAGACGCTCCTGGACTTTATCCCAGAGCATCATGTCAATGAGCGGTTCATGGTGGCCGGAGACCGTCATAATGTTTTCGTTTTCGTAGTCGCGTTTGGAAACGGCACGGGCCCCGTCCTGACTCCATCGGATCTTTCCGATGTAGCACGGATTATTCAGAATGTACTCGATCATGCGGTTATCCGGCATATTGCCGAACTTGGTACGGACTCCGCGGGCACCGATGGACATGGCGATCTCTCGCATACCGTCTCCGTCGGCATAGCGTTGGAAGATCTCACGGACTACGTCAGCGGCACCGCTCTGCTCGTCGGGGTAGTATTGCTTGTCTCGCATGATGTAGCCGTAGGGCGGGGCGCAGGTGGGTTCTCCTCGGCTGGCCTTTTCGGTCATGCCGCGCTGTACCTCTGCGCCGAGGTTGATGAGGTAGAACTCGTCCATCCACTCGATGATGCGCTCGATAAGGGTGCCGAAGTGACCTTCAGGGATAGGCTCGGATACCGAGATCACCGAGACGCCGCGCTTGCGGAGGAGATTTTTATAGACCATGCTCTCCTCTTGGTTGCGGGCGAACCGGGAGAACTTCCAGACGTAGATCACCTCGAAGGGCGGGTTCTTCTCCTTGGCGAGTGCGATCATGTGGTTAAACTCGTCGCGCTTCCGGACAGACTTGCCGGAGATGCCGTCATCATAGAACACGTATTCGTCGGGGATCAGGTAGCCCTCTTTGGCGGCGTGCTCGCGGATCTTCTTGAGCTGGCTGTCGGGGCTGTATTCATCCTGGCGTTCGTCAGAGACGCGGATGTAGGCGGAGGCGATTTTCAGGAGGGGGGGATTGTGGGACATGGGGCTCCTTTCTCGCGCGCACGCGCACACGCGTGCGTACGCGCGCTCTGTAACTTTGTATCTCTGTTATAATGGGAAATAGGAAGGAATCGCGGAGGGTGTGTATTTTTTACTTATCCCCTGTGTCTTTTTCACCCAACCCTTAAGTGTTTTTTACTCAAGGGGATGGGTATTTTTTACTTACCGTTTGGGGGAAGGGCGTTGGAATCCATGGGGCAGTCCTTATTCTATTCCGTATGTTTCCTTTAACTTGTTTACTTCTTCGCTATACCATGCATCTAATTGGCTCAGCGCGGCTTCTTTATCTCCAAGTATGCGCTCGTATAGGTCTTCACATTGTGAAATCTGGCTATTGCATTTTGAAATCTGCTGGGTATAGCTATTCAATTCACTTTGCATTTGTGATTCCAGGGATCGTATTTTTGAATCATATTGTTGTCTTACAGATTGAGCATATGAATTGGGACGACCTCCTGTTTGAGCGCAAGCTTCACCATATGCATTTTCGCGCTCACGCTCTAAACTGCTTATTCGGCTTTCATACGAGTTTTGACAGGTAGAGTAACTGAATCGATAATCTGATATGGACTCCTTCAGTTGTTCTATGGCATCCAAACATTCTTGTGCTACCTCGTCATATTCCGCTTCAGTCTCCCGAACAGCGGTTTGATAGTCTTTGTCAAGTTGATTTTTGAGTTTGGTGTATTCAACCTCGGGATTATTTAATTCTGTTGTGGATTCAACGATATGAACATCTTCATTTGTGCGAATACAACCTGTCAATAGCGTGCAGGCGAGCAGGATAAGTAAAAAGATTGTTTTTTTCATGATAAACCTCTCTATGGATTACATTTTCTGCATGGCTCATACCCATTGTATCTTGCAGCGAACTCCGAATAGAAGATAACGCGATTCTCACGGTCAGGAAGATAATTGCAAGAGGGAAGATGATACTTTTTGGATGATTCGTTGCCGATATAATATCCTGTATTTTGTTCCGGCGGAGGTCTTGTTACATCAGAATCCCCGTCGTAATTTGGATAGACAGAGGGGGAATTATATGTCGGTCTCTTTGTTGTTGCTTCACCCTTTCCAGAATCGTTATAAGGGGAATCATGTGAATAATACTGAACCAGAAAAACAACAAGTGAAACAAGTGCGGCGATAATAAGCACAATAGCTATTATAAAAATGCACAACCCAAGTTTGTTTTGCGGTAGGATAGATACGACGAAAGTAAATAACATGAAAAGTCCATATAGAACTCCCCATATGACGAGGAGGATGGCTATGCCGGCAATGGGTATTGAAAACCAATCTTCAAACTCGTTTGGTTGCACGACCAATACACCAATTACAATCACTAATATAACATTACCCCATACAATGAGTGCTGTTTTATGTTCTGTGAAAAACTGTTTCACGCTTGTGTGTCCCCTCTACTTAAATTCCAAAATCACGCATCTTTCCTCTGCGTCCGCCCCGTGTCGATCTGCAAAACCCGCAGAACGGCATCCTGTGTCTCTGGAGCTGCGGCGCGGAATGCCTTCACCAATTCGGCCTCGGTCTCGTTCAGAGATTGGGCGGGAGAGGGGAGGGCTTTTTCTTTTTGTTCGGTGCCTAAAAGGTAGCCGATGGTTACGCCAAAGTGGTCAGCAATCTTTTGTAGAGTCGTACCATTTGGAACTGTACCATTTTTCCATTTTGTAATGCTACCAGTTGCTATAGATAATTCTTTTACAACGGGAAGCGGTTTTGTGCCTCTTTCAAGACACAGGTTGTAAAATCTTTCCCAGAACATAAAAGCTCCTTTCAAAAATGCACCAAAATGAATATTCTGGCTTGTTAAAAACTCACAAAATTCAAAAAAGTGGATAAACCATCTTGACAATTCACCAAAGTGGATTTATAATAAGACTATCCCACCGCCGATCAGCCCGCGTGTCGCACCTCGTGTACGGAGATTCCGCGGCTCGCGGCGGCGGTAGGGTACACTCATCCGAGGCCATGGAATAGCAGGCCGTGGGCCTCGGATGGGACAGCTTGGGTGCCATGCTTTTTTTCTTTCGACCGAGCCCGTCCTCCGGCAGGGGACGGGCATCGGTTGGGGTGAATTGTTGTCAACAAAACAACGGCGGCGCCCGAAGAATATCGGGGGTTGAGGTGAGATTCAAGACCCCGATGGAAAGGATTCATCCCCATCATTGTAGCAGATTATGCCTTTTCTGTCAAGAGAAATGGGGAAATTTCAGAGAAAGGAGGCGCACATTTTTGGACAAACGAATCTTTGATCTGCGGCTGAAATACTGCGGCATGAGCTATGAGGAGCTTGTACACGCAATTAACGAGCGCGGGAACGTCACCTGCACGAAAGCGACCCTCTCCAAATCGGTGAACTGCCCGGAATATCCGTACCAGCACGAGATACGGAGAGAGGCGGACGCGGTTACGCTGGATTGGGTAGAGGCGCGTCGGGCGCAGATCATCAAGGCTGTCAAGCGCCACATGGCGTTGAGCGGTCTGGACACGAATGCAGAGATCACCGTCCCGCTCTGCATCGACGGGGAAGCCCCCGTGCTGACGGTTGGGAATCTTGTTGACAACAAGGTAATCGGCTACTGGAGCGATAGGGACGGATTCAGAGCGGTGTAGCACACACCGTAACCTGCGGGAATAGGATGGGCGTATGGAGCCCTTGAAAGGAGGTAGCCTATGGCGAGAGGAAAGCCGCTTACGGTTACGCTGTACTACAATGGCGTACAGGTGGAGACCCTGCCCGAGGAAGCGAAAAATAACATATCTGAGCGGTTGACCCGAGCCATGTCAACGTATTATACCGCTCATCCCGAGGAGTACCGCGCTCTCTGCGAGACTGACGAGAAGCGGGAACAAGAGACTCATTCATAACCAACATATCGAAAGGAACAGCAAAATGGCAACCAAACAGCAAAGGCAAAACAATACCAATATGCAGGATGATATGAAAGCGATCTACTGCAATCTTTTGGAGAACATTCGGGTTCTCTCGGCAAAATACGAAATGTACACCAACGATCTGGCCTGCGCCACGGGTATGACCCGCCGCACCTTCATACTGCGGAAGAAGTCGCCTTGGCTCTTTACGCTCTTGGAGCTGGAGATGCTGGCCGCCGTTTTTCACACCGATGTGTCAACCCTGCTCTTTGGAGAGGTGAAGCCGGTGCGGAAGGAGGGGCGGGGATGAACCTGAACCAGAAAAGACAAAAAGAGCTTACCGAACTTCGGTATCGCGGGGATGTTCTTGCAGACAGCGTACGGTTACTTTCAGAGCAGATGAACCAAGCGTATATCCTGGAACACCCGTTTCGAGAGAATCTGGATCGCATCGAGACTATACACCAAATCTTATACGAGCAGAGCGCGGCGCGTTACGTCAAGGAAAGCGAACACTATTTGAGATCTGCGGTGGATCAGTTGGCTCGGGCTTTGGATGCTCTGGACAAGGCCGAGGCGGCTATGGCTTCCGCTGGGGAAGGAGGCAACCATGAGGAAGCTCATTGATGCCATCCGGAATCTCTTCGACCCCATCCTGTACGTATTCCGCGGGATCGCCATCGTCATTGACGAGGATCGCCGTTCGGATCCTGAGTATTGGGATCATCCGGCGCGGAAGCGCAGGTACAGACGGCGGATGCGCCGAGAGGCGGGAATCAAAAAATAACACATGATCGAAAGGAAACATAGCATGGAAAAAATGCAAATCACCCGCGAAGAACTCGCGGAGGCTATTGAGAACGTAATGAACACACCCTCGGAGGGCAAAGAAGCCTTTGCCGAGCTGTGCACCGTGGCCACAATGACAGCTATCCACTTGAACGATTACCTTCGCTTTGCTACACAATACCCCTTTACCTCCAAGGCTGTCATTGCCGGTCTTCGGGTTGCGGCGAACATCATGGAGGAGAATTTTTCGGCCTTTGACGAGGATCCCGAGCAGTACAAGGAGCACGTAGCCATGACCGTTGAGCAATCGTGTGATTATCTGGCCAATGAGGTCGTAACCGTGGCGATACCCGTCATCGAGATGAAGGGAGGAGACAACCGTGACCAAGAAGCGTAAGACTTCCGTCTCCCTCCACCTTCCCGAGTCCTCCGCTCCCCGGCATCTGGCTATGATGATCCGCGCTGACGGTACCGTGGAGACGGTCGATGTGGGCGAGGAGATCACCCTGCACCGCTTGCAGGAGCTGGTGGGCGGTTACATCGAGACGGTTTCCCCTCGGTTCCCCGTGTCGGACAAGCTGGTCATGCTCTGCGACGAGGAGGGAAAGCTCAAGGAGAAGCCCGTGAACGAGCTGGCCTCGGCCTGTGCCTATCTGTTGGCAGGGGACTATCTGGTGGGCGACGTCATCATTCTGTCGGTGGACCGTGACGATTTCGTTGGATTGACCGAGTCGCAGGCTTCGGTCATTCGGAGCATGATCCCCTTACCGCGAAGGCTCACGGATACACGAAGGCTCACGGATACACGAAGGAGGTGGTGAGATGATGGGACCTTGGGAAGTATCGAGTAATGTCCTGGGTGTGCAAACCTTATACAGCGTGTGCCGCCTGAAGGATACCGAGGAGGTTCGGCACAGCGGGAACCTGATCTACTCTGACAGGGGGTGTACCAATGATCTTGCGGAGGCTGAGAAGTATGCAGAGAAGCTGAATCAATTCGAGGCCTCCTTGCCGGCTTGCCGACGGTGCGGAAAGCGCGCTGTGATCTACTATTTCAGCCCCACGCTGGTGCTGATCCGCTGTGACCGCTCTCCTGCCGAACGGCGGAACCTGCGGTTCTGCTCGGATATCTCTGGGGACACTTTGCAGGATGCAGAGGCCGCGTGGAGGAGGTTGCAGGCATGAAGTCGAACTATCAGAATCGCTTGGCGGAACGTGACCGCCCCCGTGTGGATATGCGAAGGTATGAAGCCCGTGTCATGGTCGATGAGCTGGTACAGGACGCATACAAACGGGAGGAAGAAAAGAAGCTGGCTGATTTTGCCGAGGCTCTGATTCTCGCGGAGGAGTGCTTTCTGCTGGCCGCGTATCGGGTGTATGGCTATGCGGAGATCCGTGGATATCGGCTTTGGAAGGAGGCCTTTGAACTCCGCGAGGAAGCCAGAACGAGCCTTCGCGCCGGCGGTCACTATGAGGACGCGGGTATGGGTAAGAACGTGGAGGATTACGCCATCCAAGAGGAGCTCCGCAAGATCGGTATCAACGTTCGGAAGTGGCTGAAGGGTGCCGAGATGGTACATAGAGAGGACGGGCGGTGTGAGTTGGTCTGCCCCAACGCACCCGGGAAGGAGGCACGCCGTGAAGAAAAAGCGTAAAAATGGCCGCTACCGTATCGAGGTGCGATGCTTCAACTGCGGTCATGCTTGCGTTTGCGGTAGGCAGCAACATCCTCCCGAGAACTGCCGTGACTTTGTGGATCGGGAGCATTACCGTTGGCTTCCGCCCTGCGGGGAAACGGTAATCTACTGGATCTACGACACGGATTTTTGCGAGTGTGTATTGGATCCGCTGGACGAGGATCCCCGCGTCGAGGAATCCACGGTCAACGTTACTGCGTGGGGCATTGATGAGGACGGCAAGCTGTGGGGCAGATATGACGATGAGTGGTTCATGGCCAATCACCAATGGTTCTACCTGTCCCGCGGGATCGCCGAGCTGGCCTTGAAGACCGGCTCCTGGCGCGTGGATGAGGAGGCAGATCTATGAGCGGTGTGCTGAAGCTCACCCGCGCGGAGATCTACGTGCTGATCTACTACAACGCAAGGATCCGGTATCGGGATCGGCTTGGGTACGAGCATGAAGGGATCGTGATCGGCGACGGGTACGCCCGCTGGAACGGGAAATCCAGCTACACGATCAGTTTGCGTGATCCCTACGCTTTCGCCATCTCAGCTTGTCGTCCCGACGAGATCGTAGAGGTTATGAACTGGAATATTCCCGAGGAATACCGTGCGCCAATGATCGAGCGGGTGCGGGATATGTTCCGAAAGACCTATTTTGAATTCGGCGCCCTGCTGGGCGGGGTGCCGGAAATTGATATCTTGAAAGGAGGTTTGGAGGATGAGTCTGAACCTGAACAAGGTGATCCTGGGCGGGCGAGTGGCGAGTGAGCCGGAGCAGAAGCAGACCCCGTCCGGCGTGTCTGTGGTGACCTACTCCATGGCGGTGGGCCGGCGTTTCGCGCCCGAGGGCCAGGAGCGCGAGACCGACTTTTTCCGTGTTACCGCGTGGCAGTCCACCGCCGATTTCATCGCACGGTACTTCCGCAAGGGCGACGCGATCTGCATCACGGGCCGCATCCAGAACCGCTCGTGGACGGATCGGAGCGGCCAAAAGCACTATATCACCGAGATCATCGCCGAGGAAGCCAACTTCGTGGAGAACAAGAGGGATCGCCCTGAAGGACAAGCTCCCGCGAGCGGTACGTCGGCCATGCCCCCGCCCACGGTGTATACCTCGCCCGCCGCGCAGGGGATCCGCTTTGAGGAGATCCCGACGGACGACGGTTGTCCCTTCTGAGGTGATCTATGGCGGCGGTCCTGGAAAAACTCGCTCCCCGAAAGGGGGGCGAGGCGATCACACTACAACAAGCGTTTACCCTTTTTGAGTCGTCTCTCCCGCTCCGTCCCGTATCAGCTGAGGCCCAGGGAATGTACTTGCGGCTTCTGTACCACGCCAATCTGGGACGGTACCGAACGATGGCGGGTGTCTGGGTTTTCCCCAAGTGGGTATCGGTCTCCACAGCCGACCTCATGGAGGTCCTGGGGATCCGACAACGAAAGACCCTGTACAAGATCCGTGACGAGCTGATACAAGCCGGCTATATCCGTACCAAGGCCGAGCCGGGCGCGGCGACTACCAGTTATCTGCTGACCCAGATCCTTTCGGTCGAGGATCGGCGGGAGGCCGAAGCCGAGTTGGGAGCACCGCTCCCCGTTCCCGTCGCGGAACGGCAAGGCTCCTTCGATGTGAACGAGTTTTTCGCCGATGCTGTCCGAGCCAGTCTCGGTGACGAACTCGCGGACGAGTATTTTCGAAGGGGTAAGTAAAAAAGACCCATCCCCCCGGGTAAAAATTACTTAGGGGGTGGGTAAAAAATACACAGGGGGGTAAGTAAAAAATACACACCCTCCGCGCTTTCTTCCTATTTCCCATTATAACAGAGTTTACAGAGTTACAGAGCGCGCGTACGCGCGTGTGTGCGCCCGCGTGTGCCCGCGCGAGACGAGAAAGGAGCGAAAGAAACCAGCATGAAACTAAAAAAGATCGAGAAGATCTGCAAGGCATCCCGAAGCGTTCACATCTACGACGACGTGTTCACAGTCGGGGACGAGAGCGGTCTGGACTGCCAATGGATCGGCGACGGATCGGCCGTGTACGCCATCGACGGCGCGCCCTATCTGGATGAGAACGGTGTGCGTGTCCTATTCGATATTGGCCCCAAGATCATCGTAGTTCACAGCAAGCAGCTTCCCTCGGGGATCTGCTTATCCGATACCTGCGAGGGGGAGGAACCCCTGGATCCTGTGGAGCTGAAAATGTCCCTGGGCAGGATCCCGCTCTATCTTCTGCGGGACGTGAGCGGTTCCATGATCGTTATTCGGGACATCTACCGCACCCCCTTCGACGATTGGGGCGCCTGCACCTGCTACAAGCGGATCAGCGAGTCGGGCGAGCCTTACGTGGCCGTCAAGACCGGATTCGTCCTGCGGGGCGTGATCCTGCCCTACAACTGCATCACCGACAGCTTTGTGGACGCGCTGAAGGCGGCGCATAAGGCGGCGGGGGTGTCGGTGGCGAAGAAGAGACAGGAGGAGCAGTTGAGGATATGAAAAAGGTCAATCAATACGGATATTTCACGGCAGAGTATTGCCGCTCTACCGGGTTGCCTATGTACAACAAGAAAACCTATGCCGAAGTGTCCGATACTCTGCTTTCCAAGACCAGATGCGCGAGAACCGGCCGCCCCGTGAAGGAGGGCGAGGAGCCTGTAGCCTTCTATCGGGTGGAGCGAGGTTATTGTGGGCTGTATAGGAGGTAAGACATGGCACATTACTGTTGTTCGTTCGTGTGCGGTGCAGAGGCGGACTGCGCTATTGAATGCGCGGGGTGCCCGTTCATGTATGATTGTTATTATTGCGTGAACGAGAATTGCGACCGACACGGGAAACACGAAGACGAGTTTGAGCGGAGCGATGATCTTTGTGACGAGGGGGCGGACGAGGATGAATGATCCGCAACCTCTGAACATCGTCTACAACGAGGACTGCATGACCGGTATGGCGAGGTTCCCGGACAAGCACTTCGATCTGGCCGTGGTCGATCCTCCCTACTTCAGCGGCCCCGAGCGGCGGGCGTACTACGGTAGCTCGGTCAGCACTCAACACGTTGCGCGGAAGCAATACCCCGTGACGAAGGCGTGGAAGGTTCCCGGGACGGACTACTTCCGCGAGCTGGAGCGGGTCTCCAAGAGGTACATCATCTGGGGGTGCAACTACTTCGACTACCGGTTCGCACCCGGGCGGATTGTTTGGGACAAATGCAATGGATCATCCACGTTCTCTGACTGCGAGATCGCCGCCACCAACATCCACGACAGTGTCCGGCTGTACCGCTATATGTGGAACGGCATGATGCAGGGCAAGAGCGTGGACGAGGGGCACATCATGCGGGGAAACAAGTCCACTAACGACGTGAGGATCCATCCCACGCAGAAGCCCATCGACCTTTACCGCTGGATTTTTCGCACCTATGCGGAGGAAGGCTGGCGGATCCTGGATACCCACGTCGGGAGCGGTACGAGCCGCCGGGCGGCGTGGGAGGCGGGATTGGAGTTCGTTGGATTCGAGATCGAGAAGGTCTACTATGACCTTCAGGACGAACATTTTCTGGAACATACGGCGCAGTTGCGCTGTTTGTAATAAAGTGCCCGGCGTTCCGGGCAGAAAGGAAACAAAATATGAGAGACGAAAACGAACTGAGAGAGCTGATGAATCAGCGGAATGGGGAGGCCTGCGGGTGCTGCTGTGACACCGAGAAGCCCGAGGGTCACATGGACTTCGGTGAGGCGATCCGCGCTCTGAAGGCGGGACTCAAGGTTGCCCGCGCGGGCTGGAACGGTCGCGGGATGTACCTGTGGCTGAAGCCCGCCGCCGAGGTCAAGCGCGAGTGGTGCCGCGATCCCTACTTAATCGAGGCCATCGACCGGAACGGCGGTGAGTCCATCGCCGCGCTGGGTACCATCTGTATGTTCACCCATGATTCCACCGGTCGCAAGGCTGTGCTGACCGGCTGGCAGGCGTCCCAGAGCGATATGCTCTGCGAGGACTGGTACATTGTTGAATGAACCGCCTCATTATCCGTCACCGTCTCCCCTCGCTGAACGACGTCATCGACGAGAACCGCCGGGACAAGCACGAAGGAAACCGCCTGAAGCGGGAGGTGCAGGACGTGATCGGCCAGTACATACGGGTATCCCGCTCCAAGAAGCTGTTGGCCCCCGTCACGACCGAGGAGAACGTGGTCTTCATCGAGTGGCGGGAGGCCAACCGCAAGCGGGACGTGGACAACGTGCAATCCTCGGTCAAGTTTATCCTGGACGCGCTGGTGGTGCATAAGATCCTGCCCAATGACACCCGGCGTTGGGTGGATCAGGTGTACCACAGGGTTGTGGACAGCGACGAGAGCGGCGCGGTGGTCTACATCATGACCCGCGACGAGTGGGAGGCCGCCAAGTATCAGCTGATCTGATCTGACAAAGGAGGGAGCGTGTGGCGAAAAAGTTCATGTGTCCGTTCTTCATCGGAGAGCCGCACGAGGGCCCTCTGGATCGGATGGAGTGCGAGCTCGGGGAGCTTCGGTTCCCCGACAAGCAGGTTCGGCGCAGTATCGTGTTTCCGTTCTGTGGCCATCCCGAGAACTATAAGCTCTGCCCCTTTTATCGGGCCTTGCAGGCGTACTATGACCGCAAGCACGAGGAGGAGCGGGCAAGGAAGCAATGATTTGACCCGTACCATGTTGGTGACGTCACCGATCCGGTACGGGTCTTTCAGCTTTTCGGAGGGGCGACACGGCTCCTCCTTTCGTGCTATAATGGCCGCAGACAAAGACCGCGGGAAAGGAGGGGGATGAGATGCCCGGAGGCAACAACCCACAAAATCTCGCACCTCCCTTCCGAAGCGGGGAGGAAGCCCGAGAAAAGGGGCGCGCCGGCGGGGTGGCCTCGGGGAAGTCGCGGAGGGCGAAAAAGGCACTCCGAGAGATCGCGCGGGATCTCCTTGACCGTAGTGTGAATGACGAGGAGATCCTGGATCGAATGGAGGCCTTGGGGATCGTGAAGCCCGCCGGGAAGGACGGCAAGCGCAAGAAGTGCAAAATGGTTGAGGCCATGATCGGCGGACAGATCGAGGCGGCTATTGGCGGTGACGCGCGGGCGTTCAAGGCTCTCACCGAGCTGGCCGAGCCCGGGGCTTACGATCCCAAGTACAGCCGTGATCCCGACGAGGACGAGAGCATGACCGGCGTGGTGGTGCTGGGAGCGGTGCTGGATCCCGAGATCCCGCCCGATGAAGACGAGACCGACACATGAGCGGCGCGGATGAGCGACCGTATACACAATACAGGAGGTATAAACCATGAGTAAGAGACCGGATAAGAGCAAGACGGAGAGGGAGCCGCGGCGTAAGGTGCTGGGCGTATCGCTGACAGCCTTTGAGGAGACCAAGAAGCTGTATGACGCCTGGCTGGGCTATCTGCTGGGCTTGGTGGGCACCGATACTCTGCGGGTCAAGGCTGATGACATCAGCAAGGCTCTGGAGGGCTTCTCCTGCGCCGTGACCCGCGAGGGGGACGAGTATGTGATCGCTATCACCCGCCGCCCCTGTGAGCCTGTGGAGGGCTCTGTGGGCGATCCTGCGCCCTCTGAGGAGGAGAGTTATGAGCAAGAGTAAGGACAATCCCGAGCGGGAGGATCTGCACGGGGGATATGACGGTATATGTCCATACTTCCGGAAGGAGAACAGAGGTCGAGTGTACTGCGAATGTGCCACGCTCAAGTTCCCCGACAAGGAGGCGCGGCGGGATATTGTATACCGCTTTTGCGCCCATCCCACCGGCTACAATGACTGCCCCCTGAAGCAGGCAATGGATGGCTACTATCAGCGCAGATATGAGACGGGAGGCAAGCCGTGAGACGTCGGGTGATTTGGACGCCACAGCCCCGCCAGGAGGCGTTTATGGCGCGCCCCGAGGATGAGGCTTTGTATGGCGGTGCGGCCGGTGGCGGGAAGTCTGACGCGCTGGTGATGGAGGCTCTGCGGCAGGTGCATATCCCGCACTACAAGGCGTTGATCCTACGCAAGACCTATCCACAGCTGTCAGAGCTGGTGGAAAAGACGCTTGGATACTACCCCAGGATCATTCCCAAGGCGAGGTATAACGCAACGTCGCACACATGGCGATTCCCGTCGGGGGCGAAGATCGTGTTCGGCAACCTCCAGCACTCCCAAGACAAGCTCAACTACCAGGGCAAAGCCTACGACTTTATCGCCTTCGACGAGCTGACCCAGTTCACCTACGAGGAGTACAGCTACCTTTTTTCCCGTAACCGAGCCAACGGGCCCGGGACACGGTGCTACATCCGCGCCACGGCCAACCCGGGAGGGATCGGCCACGGTTGGGTCAAGGATCGCTTCATCACGCCCGCCGTGCCCATGCAGACCATCTGGGAGATGGTAAAGGTGCGGTTCCCCGATGGGCATGAGGAGACGCGGCGCAAGTCCCGCATCTTCGTGCCGTCCTCGGTCTTCGACAATCCCGCTCTGCTCCGCAACGATCCCGATTATCTGACCAAGCTGGCGGGACTCCCCGAGGCCGAGCGCAAGGCTCTGCTGTACGGGGATTGGGACAGCTTCTCGGGTCAGGTATTCACCGAGTGGCGCAACGATTCCGAGCATTACGGGGATCGCGTCGGCACCCACGTGATCGAGCCCTTCCGCATTCCCGCCTCGTGGTCGATCTGGCGGGGCTTTGACTGGGGCTACACCCGTCCCTTCTCGGTGGGATGGTACGCGGTGGATCACGACGGGCGGATGTACCGTATCCGCGAACTGTACGGGTGCAAGGCCGATGACAACGGTCAGCCTGTGCCCAACACGGGAGTATGCTGGAACGCGCCCCGGGTAGCGCAGGAGATCCGCCGCATTGAAGCGGAGGATCCCAACCTCAAGGGACGGCGCATCCACGGTATCGCAGATCCCGCGATCCACCAGCGCAACGGCGGAGACTCTATCGCCGAGCTGATGGAGAAGGAGGGGGTCTACTGGGACAAGGCCGACAACACCCGTATCGCGGGGAAGCAGCAGCTCCACAACCGCCTGGCCTTCGACAGTCAGGGGATCCCCATGCTCTACGTCTTCTCCACCTGCCGGCACTTCATCCGCACGGTTCCCGCTCTGGTGTACAGTCAGGTGGACGTGGAGGACGTGGACACCGACGGAGAGGATCACATTTACGATGAGTGCCGCTACGTGTGCATGGAGAACCCGTGCGCGCCTCCTGTGGTGGAGGTGCTTCGCCCGCTGGATCTGCGGGATCCTCTGGATCAGCGGGTGAATCCCTACGCACGGCGCACTCAATACAGATAAGGAGGTCGTCACATGGACGATTTGATTCTGCCCGCCACCCAGGCGGGAGCTATGATCGGCGCGGAGGCCGAGACGCCGCCTGAAGAGGTACGGCCTCCCATTGGTGTGGAGGAGATCCGGCGCGCCGGTGAGATCCTGGAGGCGTACCGCCAGGGTAAGGCCGCTCTGGATAAGCGCATCAAGGACGAGGAGATCGTTTTCCTTATGGAGCAGTACAAGGAGCAGGACGCCCAAGCGGTCGCCAAGGCCGCGGCCGACAAGATGCTCGCGCCCTTGCCCACGCCTGTGGGCGGTTGGCTGACCTCCTCGGTCATCAACAAGCAGGCGGACATGATGGATAACATGCCAACAGTGGCCTGCTTCCCGCGGGAGCGGGACGACGAGCCCGAGGCGGAGGCCTTGACCTCCATCCTTCCCGTGGTGCTGGATCGGGCGCATTTCCGCGAGACCTATAGTCTTAATACCTGGTATGGTCTGAAGCACGGTATCGCGGCCTTCGGTGCTTTCTGGAATCCCACCCGTGAGCGCGGGATCGGGGATATTTCCATCACCAAGATCGACGTGCTCAATCTGTTCTGGGACATGACGGTTACAGACATCCAGGAGTCGCGGAATCTGTTCGTTCTGTCGGCGGTGGATCGGGATATTCTGCGGGAGAGATACCCGCAGTACCGTGACAAGCATCCTGAGGGAGCGGCGCGGGGAGACAGCGGTCGTACCCCTCCGATCAATGCCGGGTATTTGTCGGCCAGCGAGACGGCGGACGGGAGCGCGGACAAGGCCCTCGTGGTGGACTGGTACTACAAGCGCACGTTGCCGAGCGGTCGGGTGGTTCTCCACTATGTCAAGTACACGGACGATGTGGTGCTGTTCGCCTCCGAGAACCTGCCCGAGTATGCCGAGCGGGGCTGGTACGATCACGGGGAGTATCCCGTACAGATCGCCCGTGTCGTTCCCCAGGAGGGCACCTGCGCGGGCTATGGCCTGATCTTCCTCGGGCGGGGGGCGCAGGAGTACATCGACCGCATGGACAACAGCATCCTGCGGTACGTCAACAAGGCGACCCGCCGCAAATGGTATGCCAAGAAGTCCTTGGGTATTAAGCTCGCGGACTTTGAAAATGACGATAAGGAGGTCGTAGAGGTAGAGGGTGACATTGACGAGGAGAAGCTTCGTCAGATCACTATGTCGCAGATCCCCGCCGAGGTGTTCCAAGCCAAGTCCGACAAGGTGAACGAGATGAAGGAATCTCTGTCCAACCGAGACGTTTCACAGGGATCTACCTCGGGCGGTGTGACGGCGGCGGCGGCTCTGGCCATCCTCAACGAGGCGGGAAACAAGGTATCCCGCGCGTGGATCGGCGCATACTACGACGCTTACGAGCGGCTCATGGTGCAGGTTGTGGAGCTGATCCGTCAATTTTATACCGACCGCCGCTCCTTCCGCATTGAGAGTGCGGATAATCAGGTCTCCTACATCCCCTACACCAACAAGGGCCTTGCCGACCGTGAGATCGGTGTGAGTGCCGCCGGGGAAAAGCTATACCGCCGCGTGGAGATGGATATCAAGGTCAAGGCGGCCAAGCAGTCGCCCTGGAATCAGCTGTCTCAGAACGAGCTGATGAAGGAACTCTACAAGATGGGTGTCTTCGAACCGTCCCGCGCCCAGGGCGTGCTGGGGATGCTCAAGGGTATGGACTTCCCCGGTATCGAGCAGGTGCGGCAGTATGTGCAAAACGGGCAGACTCTTCAGAGCCAACTGAGCAAGCTGGCTGTGCTGTCTGTGTCCATGCTTCGCCGGTTGGCTCCTTCGGCAGACCTGTCCGAATTCACCGCTCTGCTGGCTTCTCAGGGCGTTGGGGAGGGCGTGGTGGCAACCGTTACCCAAGCGGCCTCCTCGCCCGTGGAGCAGGCTGTGGAGGGCGGGAGAGCCGTCACCGAGCGCAGTCCCGTTGAGCGGGCGGCGCAGGCCTCCAAGCCGGGAGGTGCGGTATGATCGAGTGCAAGTTCCGGCGGTTCCGGGATCCCGTTACGGGGGCTTATGATGGATATGAGCTGATCGTACAAGGGCACGCGGGGGCGGCACCTGTCGGGCAGGACGTGGTGTGCGCCTACGTCTCGGGGATCGTGCAGGCTCTGGGCGGTTATCTGCTCAACGCCAAGCAGGCTGTATCGCCCCATGTCGTGCTTTTGAGCGGGTCGGCGACGATCTCCGCCCGGGGTGATCTGGCGCAGGTCTTTGAGATGGCCTATATCGGTCTCCTTCAGGCGGCGGAGAGCTACCCCGAGCGGGTACGGGTGGAGCGGGAGCGGAGGATGCTGACGCTCCCCGAATAACAGGATCACAGGCGGGGCGACTTTTCCACCCGCCTGTTTTATAATGTGGGTACGACACGCCGGAGAGACGGTGCATGACGGCGGGAAAGACCGCAGAAAGGTGGTATAGCCACATGACGAGACTGATTCTTTTGACGGCTGATCCTCAGCTGTTCGCGGAGGGCGCGGGATCGGGAGCGGGCGCGGCTCCCGGTGGCGCCTCCGACGGCGGTGGCGAGGGCGGCCTGCC
>JAGAIH010000477.1 GCA_017626655.1 Clostridia bacterium
CGGCCCACGTACCAGTAGAAGCCGTCCTCGTCGCACCAGGCGGTATCGCCGGTGTGGTAGTAGCCGTCGTGGAGCACCTCGTCGGTCTTCTCCTGATTGCGGTAGTAGCCCAGGAACAGACCGCAGGGAGCCTTGTCGCCCACCTTGATGACGATCTCGCCCGTCTCACCGTCGGGAACGGGGTTGCCGTCAGGATCCACCAGCATCATGTCGTACAGAGGCGAGGGCTTACCCATGGATCCCACCTTGTGGGGATTGCCCATGAGGTTGGCGATGGACAGGGTGGTCTCGGTCTGGCCGAAGCCCTCCTTGATCTGGAGGCCCGTGGCCTTCTCGAACTGGCGGTAGACCTCGGGGTTGAGGGCCTCGCCCGCGGTGGTCATGTGGCGGACAGAGGAGAAGTCGTACTTGGAGATGTCCTCCTTGATCATCATGCGGAGCATGGTGGGAGGCGCGCAGAAGGTGGTGATCTGATACTTGGCGAACATAGGCAGGATCACCGAGGCGTCGAAGCGGTCGAAATCGTAGGTGAAGACCGCGCCCTCGGCCAGCCACTGACCGTAGAGCTTGCCCCACAGAGCCTTACCCCAGCCCGTATCCGAGATGGTGAAGTGGAGACCGTCCTCACAGACACCGTGCCAGTACTTGGCGGTGATGTAGTGGCCCAGGGCGTACTTGTAGCTGTGCGCGGCGATCTTGGGGTAGCCCGTGGTACCCGAGGTGAAGAACATGATCATGGGATCGTCACCGCAGGGGGTGTCGTCGCCGCGGTAGAAGTGAGCGGAATAGAGGGGGAACTCCTTGTCGAAGTTGCGCCAGCCCTCGCGGTCGCCCCCCACCAGGATCTTGGTCTTGAGGGAGGGAGAATCGACCTCGGCCAGTTCCACCTGTCGGGCTACGTCGCCGTCGGCGGTGCAGACGATGGCGGACACCTCGGCGGCGTTGAAGCGGTACTCCAGATCGTGCTTGACCAGCTGGTTGGTGGCGGGGATGGCGATGGCGCCCAGCTTATGCAGACCCAGGATGGCGAACCAGAACTGGTAGTGGCGCTTCAGCACCAGCATGACGCGGTCGCCCTTCCGGATGCCCAGGGACTTGAAGTAGTTGGCGGCCTGGTTCGAGGCGCGCTTCATATCGTTGAAGGTAAAGCGGCGCTCCACCATGTCGCGGGAGATGTGGAGCATGGCCAGCTTGTTGGGATCCCGCTTGGCGAGGGCGTCCACCACGTCGAAGGCGAAGTTGAACCGATCCTCGTTCTTGAAGGTGATCTTTTGGAGTGCCCCGTTCTCGTCCACCACGGTGTCGATGAAGGGGGTGGTGACGGTCTCGGTGGCGGGGAGTGCCTCGGTGTGGACCTGGCGCAGGGTCTCCTGCACCAGCTCGGCGGACAGGGCGCTCTCACCGGGGAGGACCACCGCCATGAAGAGGCAGTCTTGGCCGTCCACGGCGATCATACCGTGGGGGGTGGAGGAATTGTAGTAGATGCTGTCCCCCGCCTCCAGGTACTCCACGTTGGAGCCGACCTGGACCTTCAGCTTGCCCTCCAGCACGAAGTCGAACTCCTGGCCCGCGTGCTTGACCAGATGGATGGGCTTGTTCTGGAGCTCGGGATCGTACTCGTAGCGGACGCGGTAGGGCTCGGCGATCTTCTTGCGGAAGAGGGGGGCCACCGACATGATGCTGATGCCCGCCTCCTTGGCGGTCTCCTGGCCTTCTCCCTTGCGGGTGACGGTGTAGGAGGACAGATGGGCAGAGCGCCCCTCCAAAAGATCGGTAATGCCGATGCCGAAGGCCTGGGCGCACTTGTGGATGAAGGTGAAGGGGAAGTCCAGCTCACCCGCCTCATAGGCCACGTAAGCGGCGTTGCTGACCTCGGTCTTCTCGGCCATCTCGGCAACGGTAAAGCCGCAGATATCCCGCATCTCGCGGATACGGATCGCGACCTCCTGCAGCTTTGCCCGGTCGTTCGCTCGGGCATTGGCCGATGCGGCGACCGTGTCGACTGCGTTGGTTCTTGTTTCTTTTGCCATGGTAGTGTCCTCCTTGGGATTGTTTACGAACAAAAAAACACACCTGTCTCAAAACACTTTGAGACGGGTGCATAACACTCGCGGTACCACTCAAATTGCGGAAAAGCTTCCGCCACCTCTTCGGAATCCTGTAATTCCTATGCTCTCACGCGGCATTCACGGGAGTCTCTACTTTCATCCATGGGACGGGTTCAAGTCCTCCGGCTCGGAAGGGATGGGTCTGTAAGGGGAATACCGTCTGCTCGCACCAACCGCCGACTCTCTGTACGCATCCGACCTTGACCGTCTTCGTCATAGCCTTTGTCTTTTTATTCGATTGGGCGTATTATAGCACAATTTCGTTGCCTTGTCAATAGGTTTGCGGAAATTTTCACGGCAAATTCCCGCATTTTTTGAGTTTTTTCCCTTCCCTCCCGTTTTACGGAAAAGCACACCCCGCATAAGCAGGGTGCGCGTGAAATCGTATGGGAAAAAGGCTCAAGCCTTCCGCTTCCCGCAGGCCACAGCGGCGGCGATGGCGGTCAGCAGGACACCGGCAGACACCGTTACCGCAGAGCCGCAGCCACCCTTGGGAGCCTCGGTCTCGGGGGTAGTGGCGGGGGCCTCGGTGGGAGTCTCGGTAGGCTTCTCCGTGGGCTGCTCGGTGGGCTCTTCCGTAGGCTCCTCGGTGGGTTCCTCGGTAGGCTCTTCGGTAGGCTCCTCGGTGGGTTCCTCGGTAGGCTCTTCGGTAGGCTCCTCGGTGGGGGCCTCGGTCTCCTCGGTGTAGCGTACCACCTTCTCAACAGTCAGGTAGTGGAGCAGCTTCTCGCCGTTGCCCGCGGCGGCCACGGCCACGTAGACGGTGAAGCTGTCGCCTTCCTCCTTGGAGAGGTCAATCGTCAACCCCTCAAAGCGGCCGTTCTCGGCGGTGGGGAGCTTCATGTTGCCCTCATTGGTGGCCTTGTCCAGGATCTCCTGCTCGGCATCGGTGAAGGTGCCGTCGGTGCATTCGTACCAATGGAGCTTGTCAATGGACCAGTAGTGCTTGCCCTGGCCTCCGTTGACCTGGGCCCAGCCCTTAAGGATCAGCTTGCCCTCCTCGGTGAGCATCAGCTCGGACAGAGTGGCGGGCTGGATGGCGGCGGCCTTCTGCTCGGCGGTCCAGGAGGAGGTGTAGGCGGGATCGCGGCGGCCGATGAGGTCGGTGTAGTCCACGCCGTTGATGCTCTCCACCCGGGCCAGATAGCCGTAGGCGTAGGAGGGCTCCACCTTGAGGTCGGCGCCGTCGGTGTCGGGAGGCTCGGGAGCCGAGAGACCGATGCCGGGGAGGGTATAGGTGGCGGCGGTCTCCAGGTTCTTGGGCTCGATATCAATCCCCTTGTAGACGATGCCCATACCGTGGATGACGGCGCGGACGCTGTTGTTTCCGTCCACGGCGGAGGAGCGGCGGACGTAGTTACTGCCCGACAGGGTCACCATGGTGGTGGATCCGCCGCCGTCCATGAGGATGGCGGTGTACAGCCCCAGCTCCTTGCAGAGGGAGGGGAGGTCGGTCATCTTGCAGGCGTTGCGGGTGCCGTCCACGGTGGCGGTGGTGGAGAGCATGACCACGGTACCGTCCTTCTTCATGCCCAGGATGGTGCAGGGGTAGTGGGTGTTGTTACCGGGCTGGCCCGTGGCGTTGCCCTTCTGCATGAGGGTGAAGAAGCCCGCCATAGCCTCGGTGACGCCTGCCCACTCCGCCTTCTGGGAGGAGGTCATCATATCCGAGATGACGTTGGGGGTCATGGTAACGGTGTCGCCCACCTTGAACTTGTCGGTGACGCGGTTGACGGCGCTGCCGCGGGCAGAGATGACCACGGTCTTTTCGGTGATGGCAGGACGCTCGGCCTTGTCACCGCTCTTGAAGACGGCGACCACCTTGCCCACGGTCTCCTTGCCGATGCGGAAGGCGGAGTCCGAGCATTCCAGATAAACCTCGTAGGCATCCTCAAAGGCGAAGGACTCGGTGCCACAGCGCTGGTTGTAGAGGATCACCGAATTGGGGGCGGGGAGGCGGTTGATGCCGTTGGCCGTCACCGAGGTGTTGGTGGTGGTGTTCTTCATGGCGACGGTGATGGTGGGCTGACCGATCATGGCGGTACCGTCGGCCTTGATGGCGAAGACGGGGCCGCGGGAGGCGCCGGTGCCACGCTCCACGTTGTCGTTGCGGGCCAGGTTGTTCTCGTCGTCGATCTGGTGGGAAGCCCACAGCTCGCCCCCGATGATCATGGTACCGCGGGAGACGCTGACGTGCTTGACCGAGGGGCCGGTGGCCTTGACGCCGTCGCCGTCGTAGTCGGTGTGGTGGATGATCCAGGGATCGCCATTGATGGCGGCGATGACGGTGCCGTCGCTGTGGGCCTTGTTGTAGGCCACGGCGTTGGCGCCCATGGTCCCCTTGGTCCAGGTGTAGTCACCGCCGTTCAGCACGGCCATGGTGATCTTTTCCGAGGGCGTGAACTCAATGACGTTCAGAAGGCCGTCGGCGGCGGTGCTGTACTTGGAGCCCTTGCTGAGCAGGTACTGGGTCAGGGCGATACCCGTGTCGGTACCGTCGATCTTGATGGCCTGAGTGTCGGTCTTGACTGCCCCCGTCACGGCGGCGGGAGAGGCAGAGACCGTTACGGCGCAAAGCCCCGCCAGCATGGAGAGGCAGAGGAGGAGAGAGAGGATCCTGACTGAAAGCTTCATAAGCGTATCCTTTCTTGGTGGAGATGGTGAGACCGCGCAAGTCGGAAAAGGGCTTGCGCGGTAATGCTTTTTTGGATGAGTGAATGATTTACGCGAAGAATCCGAGAATGACCCAGATGAGGAAGAAGACCACCGACATTCCTCCCAAAAAGATCAGCATAGGCCCGATCATGGAGCGGACGGCGGAGACGTAGGTCTGCCAGATGCTTCCCGCTCTCGTGGTGGGCTGACGCTTCTGCTTTTTGTAGGAGGGCTGTACGGGACGGCGCAGGGGGGTATTCCCCCGCGTCCCCGACATATCGGCCACGGTGGAGCCGTCGTCGATGTAGGTAATCTTTTCCTTCTTCTTCTTGGGTCGCTGACTGTCCTTTCCCATAGCGGCTCAGACCTTGTGGCAGGCCACAAAATGGCCCGGCTCCACCTCGCGGTAGACGGGAGCCTCGGCACCGCAAGCCTCGCATGCCTCGGGACAGCGGGTATGGAAGCGGCACCCTGCGGGAGGGTTGGCGGGAGAGGGGATATCCCCCTTCAGCACGATGCGCTCCATCTTCTTGTCGGGGTCGGGGTTGGGGATGGCCGAGAACAGGGCGCGGGTGTAGGGGTGGAGGGGGTTGCCGAAGATATCCTTCTTGGCGCCGAACTCCACCATGTTGCCCAGGTACATGACGCCGATCTTGTCGGAAATGAACTTGACCACCGACAGGTCGTGGGAGATGAAGAGGTAGGTGAGGCCTCGCTCCTTCTGGAGCTTTTTCAGGAGGTTGATGATCTGGGCCTGGATGGACACGTCCAGAGCCGACACAGGCTCGTCGCAGACCACCAGCTTGGGGTTGACCGCCAGGGCGCGGGCGATGCAGATTCTCTGACGCTGACCGCCCGAGAACTCGTGGGGGTAGCGCTCGTAGTAGTAGTCGCGGAGACCGCACTGCTCCATGAGGTCGATGACGTAATCCTTGACCTGGGAAGGAGGCACGATCTTGTGGACCTTCACAGGCTCCGAGAGGATGTCGCCCACGGTAGCGCGGGGAGGCAGGGAGGAGTAGGGGTCCTGGAAGATGATCTGCATCTCGGTACGGAGGGAGCGCATCTGGGTCTTGGAGTAGGCGGTGATGTCCTTGCCGTCGTAGATGATCTGTCCGCCGTTTGAGGGGTGGAGCTTGAGGATGGTACGGCCCAGGGTGGTCTTGCCGCAGCCCGACTCGCCCACGATGCCCAGGGTCTCACCGGGATACAGGTCAAAGGAGACGTTGTCCACGGCGATCAGCTCCTGCTGGACCTTACCCGTCAGGGACTTCTTGATGGGGAAGGCCTTGCGGAGATCCTTCACCGAAAGGAGGGGCTTGCGCCCGTCGGCGGTCTCTACGGCCTCTGCCGTCATATTCTTGGTATCAGCCATGGCTCTCCTCCTCTCCGTACAGGTGACAGGACACGAAATGGGTGGGGCTGACCTGCACCATGCAGGGGTAGTCCCCGCCGCACTTCTCGATGCAACGGTCGCAACGCTCCTTGAAGTAGCAGTGGTTGGGCATATTCACGGGGTTGGGGACGTTGCCGGGGATGTTGAACAGGGTATCGCTGTCGGAGTCCATGGTAGGCTTGGACTTTTGCAGCCCGATGGTGTAGGGATGGCGGGGATCGTGGAAGATCTCGTCCACAGTGCCCATCTCAATGACGCGGCCTGCGTACATGACCACCACGAAGTCGGCCATCTCGGCGATGACGCCCAGGTCGTGGGTGATGAGCAGGATGGAGCCGTCCATCTTGTCCTTCAGGTCACGGAGCAGATCCAGGATCTGGGCCTGGATGGTCACGTCCAGAGCCGTGGTGGGCTCGTCGGCGATGATGAGGCGGGGGTTGCAGGCCAGGGCCATGGAGATCATGACGCGCTGACGCATACCGCCCGACAGCTCGTGGGGGAAGGACTTGTAGACCCGCTCGGGGGCGGCGATGCCCACCAGAGAGAGCATCTCCATGGAGCGGGCCCGAGCCATCTCCTTGGTAGCCCCGGGGACGTGGATGAAGGTCACCTCGTCCAGCTGCTCACCGATGGTGAACACGGGGTTCAGGGAGGTCATGGGCTCCTGGAAGATCATGGCGATCTGACGGCCGCGGATGCGGTGGATCTCATGGATGGGCATGGAGGCGATGTCGAAGACCTTGTCCTCCA
>JAGAIH010000478.1 GCA_017626655.1 Clostridia bacterium
GTCAGGCTACTGCAACCGGAGAACGCAGAATTACCAATACTCGTCACGCTGTCTGGAATCGTAATGCTCGTCAGGCTGCTACAACCGTAAAACGCAGAATCACCAATGCTCGTCACGCCGTCGGGAATGATAACATTTTGCACTCCGCTCATTCCCATTATTTTATATGAGCAACCTTGGATATCCGTGGGCAGTGTAACTGTGTCATTATTTCCCAGATAAGCAATTAGCGTATATTTCCCTTTTTCCTTCATGAAGCGAAAGCCCTCGGCAGTATCTACATATTCAAAATCGTAGGATTCGTACCTACATGTTTTATTTCCGCTTTTATCAACGATCAGCATCGCATATTTAGCAATGCCGCCGTGAGCAGCGCTTCCAAATTCTAATGCCAAACCACTATTGTTATTTATTACACATAGTCTCCAGCAATTGTTGAACGCCAAATCTCCAATGCTCATCACGCTATCCGGAATTGTAATACTTGTCAAACTGCGACAATCGGAGAACGCACAATAACCAATACTCGTTACACCATCCGGAATCGTGATACTCGTCAGACTGCTGCAAGCGGAAAACGCATAACTGCCAATACTTGTCACACCCTCGGGTATTTCGATGCTCGTTAGGTTACTACAATCGGAAAACATACCACTGATCTTTGTTAAAGTGGTGCCTTCCTCAAAAGTAACTTTTTGAATCTTAGTATTGCCTGCCAATGAAATCGTTGTTACTGTTTTGGGAATACACAGATTAGTCACATAATTCGGGACAAAAATTAACTGCGTAACATCTTTGTTATAAAGTACTCCGTTAATTGTTGTAAAATGCATATTATTTGTCGATATCACTAATTCTAAATGATAACAGCCCTTGAAAGCCAAATTGCCAATGCTCGTGACACTATCGGGAATCGTGATACTCGTCAGACTACTACAACCGGAGAACGCAGAATCGCCAATGCTCGTGACACTGTCGGGAATCGTGATACTCGTCAGACTACTACAACCGGAGAACGCAGAATCGCCAATGCTCGTGACACTGTCGGGAATGGTAATGCTCTTCAGGCTACTGCAACCTCGGAATGTGGATTTGCCTATGCTCTTCACACTGTCGGGAATCGTAATGCTCGTCAGACTACTACAACCGTTAAGTCTAAGACTTGTTACGCTGTCAGGAATTGTAATACTTGTCAAACCGCTGCAACCTTCAAGCCCAAGACTTGTTACGCTGTCAGGAATTGTAATACTCGTCAAACCGCTGCAACCTTCAAGCCCAAGACTTGTTACGCTGTTAGGAATTGTAATACTCGTCAAACTGCTACAACCATAGAACGCCTGATAGTCAATGCTCGTCACGCTATCAGGAATCTCAATACTCGTCAGGTTGCTACAACCAGAGAACGCAGCATTGCTAATGCTCGTCATGCTGTCTGGAATCGTGATACTCGTCAAGCTACTGCAACCGCAGAACACAGCAGATCCAATGCTTGTAACGCTATCGGGAATCGTGATACTCGTCAGGCTACTGCAACCTTCGAACGCATAGTTTTCAATGCTCGTCACACTATCGGGAATCGTGATGCTCGTCAAGCTACTGCAACCTTCGAACGCAGAAGGACCTATGCTCGTCACACTATCGGGAATCGTGATGCTCGTCAAGCTACTGCAACCTTCGAACGCAAAATGGTCAATGCATGTCACGCCGTCGGGAATGATAACTTTTTTCACTCCTCTCATTTTATATATTCTATATGAGCAACCTTGGATATCTATGGGCAATGTAACTGTGTCATTATTTCCCAGATAAGCAATTAGCGTATATTTCCCTTTTTCCTTCATGAAGCGAAAGCCCTCGGCAGTATCTACATATTCAAAGTCAGATGATTCGTCCTTGCATATTTTATTTCCGTTTTTGTCGACGATCAGCTTCGCATATTTAGCAATGCCGCCATGAGCAAAGCTTCCAATTTCCAGTGCAATGTTGCTATTGTTGTAGATTACATTTAGGTTCATGCAACTTCCAAATGCAGACGTGCCAATGTCCATTTCGCTATCAGAAATAGTGATACTTGTCAAACCGCTACACCCATAGAACGCATAATCGCCGATGCTCGTTACACTATCGGGAATCGTAATGCTCGACAAACCGCTACACCCATAGAACGCATAATCGCCGATGCTCGTTACACTATCGGGAATCGTAATGCTCGACAAGCCGCTACATCCCCTGAATGCGGAATAGCCAATGCTCGTCACACTATCGGGAATCTCGATGCTCATCAAACTGCTACATCCTTGGAACGCCGTTATACCAATGTTTGTTACGCTATCAGGAATTACGACTCTTGTCAAGCTAATACAGCCTCGAAACGCATTTATTTTTGTCACTCCGAAAGGAATCACAATACTTTCTAGACTATAGCAATCTGCGAACGCGGAATCTTCAATACTCGTCACACTATCTGACAACTGTAAGTGTCCGGAAATGCCTTTGCCAACATGACCTATTGTACTAACCTCATAATGTGTTTCTCCATCTCTATCATGCCACACAAAAGTCATCACATTTGTGAGTTCATAGCTTGCAGTTGTTTCATAAAATGCTCCGCTGTAAATAATTTGAACACTATGCGGGATACTCATCTCCTCAAGTCCCGTCAAACCGCTAAAGGCATACTTACCCACAAAGGTAATCCCCTCGCTGATATTGACCTTTTTCAAGCTCTTGGGCACGTAGGTCGCATTCGCCTCATAACCACCTGCACCAAAGATATAACCGAACCAAGTGATCCCGTTATCCTCAAAGCTTGCGCCGATGAAAGGCACCGTGATCTCGGTGAGTTCTTGACAATCTTCAAAAGCACCGATGCCGATGACAAGATCCCAATAGTTGGTATCGGGAACCGTAACGGACGCGAATCTGTTACCCATAAAGGCGTAGGGGCCAATGTCAATGAGGGTCTCGGGGGTAGTGTAATCCCCGCTGAAGCCCGCGTAAGCAAAGGCGTAGTCGTAAATGCCCTTGAGCTGGGTAGTCTCACTGACGGGAACATCCGTCAGCTTACGGCAACCATAGAAGGCAAAGTCGGAGATCTCTACAATGCTGTCGGGGAGCATGATGTCAGAAAGATTCTTACAGCCGTAGAACGCGCCCTCATAGACACCCTTGAGGTTGTTGTCCTCGGCAAAGGTCACCTTTTGGAGATTATCGCACATGGCAAAGGCGTAGTAGTCTATAGCCACCACGCTGGCGGGAATATGCATTTCGGTGATGCCATCGGCGTTATAGAACGCGCGGTAACCAAAGGACAAAATATTCGCATTGTCAAGGAACTTGATCTCGGAGAGTTGGCTGTCCTCAAAGGCACCGAAGCCGATAACCTCAATACCCTCGGGTACGGTCAGGCTACCCGTCCGTCCCGCAGGCACAGCAATCAGCTTGCGGCCGTTTTTGGTTACCAGCAGACCGTCCACAGTCTTGTAGTAGGGATTGTTCTCGGAAACGGTATAGGCCGTGAGATCATGCAGGCCGACGAAAGCGTATTCACCCACGTAACCCACGTTCTCGGGGATATAAACCGTCTCCAGACCCGACTGATAGAATACGTTGGACATGATCATCATGTCTGCACCGCTACCCAAAGTCACGGATTTCAGTTCCTTGGTCTCGCGGAAGGCGTTGTGGTTAATGAGGGTTACGCTGTCGGGGATGGTCACGGTGGAAATATGGGTATAGGCAAAGGCCTCCTCAGGGATCTCGGTCATGGAGAATCCGTCCGCAAAGGTCAGCGAGGTGATACCGCTGCTCTTGAATACCGCGCGCCCCATGGTAGTCACGGATGCGGGAATAATCACACTACTCAGCTTTTCGGTCTTTTCAAAGGCGGATTGCTCGATGGTCTTGATCTGCGCGTCGGGGGCAAAGGTCAAGGTTTCGATAGGCGTATACGCAAAGGCGGAACGTCCGATGAAGGTCACGCTTGCGGGGACAGAAACAGACTTCAATTCCGAGTGATAGAACGCCTCGGCTTGGATGATCTCCAAGGTCACAGGCAGCTTGATACTCTGCACCGGGCTGTCCATAAACGCGCCGCCGCCGATGTTGACGATCTTTCCACCCAGCTTTAGGGTGGTCAAATCCAGTTCGGTTGCCGTGCCGTTGTACTTGATGATGGAGATATCTCCGCCGATCAGCTTGGCGTAGGTCCAATCCCCCTCGGTGACCACGTCGGTCACGCCCAGATAGTAGCCCTTGGTGCCGTGATCCCAGTCCTCGGCCAGGTTGGCGGGCAGGGTCTCGGACGCAAAGTAGACGTTCAGGTCCTTGGTACCAAGGAAGGCAAAACGACCGATGAAGTCCGTGCTGGCAGGGATGGTGACTTCAGACAGTTTCGTGCAGTAGCAGAAGGCGTATCGACCCAAGAAGGTCACACCCTCGGGAATGTCAAAGCGGGTCAAACTCTCGCAGAAACGGAAAGCAAAATTGTCGATATTGGTGAGCTTGGCGTCACCGAAGTCAATCTTCGTCAGCTTACGCATACCCTCCAGACCGTGAGCCTGGATAGAGGTCAGAGCGCTTCCCTTCTCAAAGGTAATGGTGCTAAGGTTGGAGCAACCGTCGAACATATAGGCCGAAATGCTTTCGAGCTTGCTGTTTTTCGCAAAGGTGAAGGATTGCAGCTTGGAACAGCCCATGAACGCGCCCTGCGCCATGGTGGACACGTTGGCGGGAACTCGGAAGGAGGTCAGACCGCAACAAGCGAATGCACCGTAGGAGATGCGAGGCAGCTTGGCGTTCTCGGTAAAGGTCACGGTGTGCATATTCCAGTTTTCGGAAAATGCATAGTTACTGATCTGCATCACGCTGTCGGGGATGGCGATGCTTGTCAGCCGAGTGTTTTGAGACAGCGCATACATCTTTATCTCACGAAGATTTTTGGACAGCTCGTAGGACTTTGCGCCGCAACCCGCAAAGCTGTATTCGTCAAGGATCTCAACGCTGTCGGGCAGATCGATTCGCTCGATATGAAGGGTACCATAGAACGCATACGGATGAATATGCTTCAAGCCTTCTTGGAAATACACATATTGCAGATTCCAAGAACCGTAAAAGGCGGCAGAACCAATATCTATAATACCCTCGAGAACATTGTATTCTGTTCTGCTATTGCCGGCAGGATACTCTACTAATGTCGTCTTTTCCGCGTTATAAACAACGCCGTCCACATCCAAATAATTCTTGTTTTTATCTTCCACAAAGATATTTTCAAGGCTGTGGCAAGAAGCAAACGCTCCTGCGCCAAAATAGGTAACGCTTGCGGGAATGTCGATAGTCGCAAGTCCCGTGTCTCTAAATGCGTAATTTCCTAAGTTGGCCAAACGGTCAGGCAGATCAACGGCTGTCAACTGATGCTGTCCTTCAAATGCAAACTCACCGATTGTATGCAGAACGCTGTTTTCTTCAAAGGTCAGCGATGTAAGATAAGGGAAGAAAACGGCTCCAAATGCTTTTGCTTCAATAGTCACCACCGAGGCGGGGATCTCAATCGAAACCACACCGCTGCCATAGAAAGCAAAAGGACCGATATATGTCAAGGTACTTCCGGGGGCAAAGGTTACTGTGGCAAGGTTGTCGATCTTTGCAAAAGCACCGTCAGTAGGCGAGATACCGCCGTTGATAAAACGAACACCGGCAGGAATTTCAATCGAGGTCAAAACAGTTTGCGAGAACGCTCCCCTAGAAATATATGTAAGCCCCTTTCCCAGCTTTGCATAACACAAATATGCATTTGAATTGAAAACATATTCCCCCATATAAGTCACGCTATCGGGAATTACAATATTTTCTAGAGAACCGTACACAAAAGCATAGTTGCCCAAGGACTGAACCTTCGAAAGCTCCACGCCGCTGAGTCTTGTAAAAGCGAAAGCATAGTCCCCTACCGTTTTGACATTTTCGGGAATCACATACGTTCCCTTCAAGCCCGCAGGATAGCACACCAGCGTGCTGCCCGTGTAGTTGAACAGCACACCACCCTTGGCGGTGAATGCCGTATTGCCGTTCTGCACGTCATAGGCGATCATGGACGTGTTGCGATAAAATGCCGTCGCGTTCAACTCGGTCACCTTTGAGGGAACCGTAAAGGTACGCATCTTGGCACAGCCCGAGAAAGCATAATCACCGATGCTGACCAGTTGGCTGTTCGCGCCAAAGGTCAGGGTGGAAAGTCTTACGTTGTCAAGGAACGCTTTTTCCCCGATCTCGGTCACAGTATCGGGAATGGCCATGCTCACCAGATTGGAGCATCCCTCAAAGGCAGACATACGGATCCGCTTCAGATACTTAGGTAGCTTCACCTCACGGAGTCTTGTTTCTCCCTTAAAGGCAAACTCGCCAATGGAGGAGACAACCTTCCCGTCGATATAGTCGGGAATGGTGATATAGCGACGATGCCCCGTGTAGGAACGGATCTCGATGGTGCCGTCGTCCAATTCAACGTAGGTATAAGGAACACCGTCATCCTCGTTGACCCAGTTGGCGTACAGGGTCAGATCCGAATAGAACGCGTCCTCATACCAAACGTACTCCTCTGTGCATTGAGGATCGTAATACCAGCCGTCAAAGATGGCATAAAGACGCTCGGGCTCGGGCATATTCTGCAAGGTGTGGGTGCGAATGAAAACCTGCTCGGTGTTATCCAGCTCGTCGGTCATCATGTTGAAGGTGACCGTACCGCGTTCCTCCAGCATGAGAGCACTCACGTCCAAAGCACCGTAGCCAAAGTACCAGTCGGGGCCAAGGTCACCCAAATCGTAGCAGGAGGCGTAGATCAGTTCTTCCACCGTATTAAATTCGGCATACTTATTCTGAGACATATACAGCGCCAACACACCTGCCGTGACGGGGGATGCAAAGGACGTACCGTTCATGCCGCCGTATCCACCGCCCATTTTGGTGGTATACACCATACCGGGGGCGACAAAATCCACGTTTTCGCCATAGTTGGAGTAGGAGGCTAATTCCCAGCTATCCTCGGCCAAAGCACCCACGCCGAATACGTTTTCATCGGCGGCAGGATAGGTCAGATTGGCAGTCGCATCATTGCCCGCAGCAGCTACACAAATCACGTCGCTGTCGAAAGCAAGTTGTGCAGGTTCAGCAAAAGGATTGATACCATAAGTGCCAAAAGACATATTGACCACGGACACGTCACGTTCGATAGCGTAATACAAACCAAACACAAGGTCAGAGGTGCGTTTGAAATTACCATTTTCATCACACTCGGCTTTGATGACAATGATATTCACCTGAGGCGCGATACCCACAACACCGTTTCCGTCCATGGATGCGGCGATGACACCTGTCACCGCCGTTCCGTGACCCTGCTCATCCTCGACCAAAGACCAATCATAGGTGCCGTTTTCAAGCACATAATCCTTGACGATCTTGTCCTCGGAGGCGTTGTAGGAATACTCGCTGATACGCCCCGCGAACTCAGGGTGATCGGTGTCGATACCCGTATCGATCACCGCAACCGTGATACCCGAACCCTTTGTCTTGTTCCAGACGTTGCTCATGTTGAGGTAGTCCAGATAGGTCTGTCGGTTGTAGTCGATATCGCTCACGGTATACTGTGGGCGGGTGGGAAGCCGCTCGCCGCTTGCTTCTTCTTCGCCATTATCGCTCGGCAAAAGATCGCTGATCTTTGCCTGATAGTCCAGCGACATATACTCGATATACTTACGGTACTCCTCGTTCTCGTAAATATCGAAAACCGTGACCCCTTCGGGCAGGGCCAGTGCCGCGAAGCTACCGTCCTCGGTGATACGAAGCTCCGCTCCAAAGGCCTCGGCCAGCTCCTCCGCCCGAGGCTTCGTGGTGTTCGACAGCACGATGCTTTGAGGATCATAGCGTCCCTCGTTATCATAAAGCTCTTGCAGAGCCTCATTCTGCTGTTCCTCCAGCACTTCTTCGTGTCGATGAAGCACCAGCAGTGTGACGGTGCCTACAATCAGGCAGAAGATCAGAACGCTGATCAGAACAACCCATAGTTTCTTTTGCCGTAAGTTTTTCATGTCTATTCTCCCTTTTGAAAAGAAACAATTATACAGTTTAATTATAACACAAGTGGAAAAGTGTGTCAAGTCAAATAGCAAATATTAAGGCATTGCAACGGAAACAAATCCCGATTTTCGCCTCTCGGCGTGTCCAGTGTAGCATAGCTCTCGCAGCTGTCAACGTGAAAAATTATCGCTGAAAAATGAAATATCATCAAGAAAGCCAAGTAGCAATACTTGGCTTTTTCTTATCCACAAGCAATATTTTTTCGTGTACTGAAAACGGACTAGCGTCTTTATATTATTATTCATGCCCATGTATCTTTCTATTACTAAAAGGTTAGTAACAGTATTCCTTTGTTTATATTCGGATACCTCAAAAAAGAGAAAAGGACCCGAACCGAACACATCACGTTCGATTCAGGTCCTTTTTGTGGCGGAGATGGGGGAATGCCATTCATGTACACAACACCCTGTACTTCTTAAGATGGCTATATTATATCACAAAGATCCTTCCCTGTCAACCGTTTCCCATCAAAGCCTCCGCAGCCGACGCACTCTGCTCAAGGCATCCCCCTCTGTGTATAGCACAGCGATCAGGCCTCCGTAACCTCATCCGCCCTGACCGTATCACACCCGTCCGCAAGTCCCGGGCTCGTGACGGTCAGCCGAACCGTACCGAACTGATCGGTCATGACGATGGCGACGGCACGGCCCTCGTAGGCGTGGCAGGTGTCCGAGCCGTACTGATCGTCATTGGCGGGGTCGCCGCTGAAAATGCCCAGGAGCTTCCCGCCCTCCACAGAGGCGCGGAGCAAAGACTTCTGATCGGGCACGCGGTGGCCGTTTTCATCCGCTATGGTGATGTCGAAATAGCACAGATCTCTGGCGTCCGCGCGGATGGCGGGGGTTTCGGCCTCCACCAACACTTGGGTAGGCTGACCGACGGTATGCAGGAAGGAGGACCCGCAGATCTCGCCGTTTTTGTAGGCTGTGACCGCCAGCTCGCCCTTTTCATAGGGGATCTCCAATCGGACGGTAGCCTCAACAGGGGTGCTTCTTCCCACCTCCCGACCGTTCAGGTACCAGACGATCTCATCCGCGTCGGTATAGACCTCGCAGGGGACGGGCTTGCCGATATAGGCATCGTCAAAGGTCCAGGAGTCCTGCACGTCCCGCCAATGCCAGCCCGTGCCCGTAAATCCTTCGCCATAATGCTCGGGGTGGGTGGTGAAGATGCGGGGCTCGGTGCCGCCGATCCAGACCGCCTCGCGGAAGTAGGACTGAGGCCTGCGGTAGCCGCAGAGGTCGAAATCTCCCTGATAGCAGGCGCGCCAAGGGTACGCCGCGATGCCAATACCCTCCACCCGTCCGTCCCGCTCCCAGAGATACTTGCCCATGCCTGCCTCGCCCAGATTGTCGTAGGCGGTCCAGGTAAAGTCGCCGATGACATGGTTATTCTCCAGCGTGGCCTTCCATGATTTGTAGAAATTCAGCACTTGAGTCTCCGAGCCCCAGATCACCCGCTTAGGGTAGGTCTCGTGATCCTTTGCGTAGCGGAAGAAGAGGTAATTGTAGCCGCAGAGATCCAGAGGAGCCAAAAAGCCCTCTGTCCGCTCACCCCAGACGCTTTGGTCGATATTGGGGAAGACCGCCGTTGTCACGGGGCGGGTGGTGTCGTACTTCCGGATCTCATCCGCCAGCCGCGCGGCCCAGATGTCCCCGTCGGCCCGACCGTCGCTCTCGGGGATCTCGTTGCCGATAGAGTAGGTCAGCACGCAGGGGTGGTTACGGTCCCGCAGAACCATGGCTGCGATGTCTCTCGCCCACCAATCGTCGAACCATACGTGGTAGTTGAGCACCCCGCCCTTCTCTCTCCGCCAGCAGTCGAAGGCCTCGTCCATGACGATCATGCCCAGCTCGTCGCAGATCGTGAGCAGGTTCAAAGAGGGGGGATTGTGGGCGATGCGTACCGCGTTGAAGCCCGCCCTTTTCAGCAGGGTCAGCTTTCTGCGGCAGGCGGCGGGATAGTCCGCCGCGCCCAAAAGGCCATAATCGTGGTGGATACAGCCGCCGCGGAGCTTCATGGGCTTGCCGTTGAGACGGAGCCCCTTCTCGGCGTCCATCTCGAAGACACGCACGCCGAAGACCGTCTCGTCGGTGTCCTTCTCGGCGCCGTTCTCGGTAATCGCGGCCCGCAGGGTGTAGAGGTAGGGGTCCTCCGTATCCCACAGGCGGGCGTTGGGCATGGCCAGCTCAAACTCCACCTTGGTCTTCCCCTCGGCGGTCACTCGGACGCCCTTGGCATTGCATACGACGGTGTTGTCCCCGTCGAGGACCGCCACCGAGACCGTCACCTCGGCATCCCGGTCCGCGCTGATCTCGTAGGTCGCCTGCACGGTGTCGGTGGTGGGAGTGCGGACGAACTTGTCCCATGGCTCGATGCGAATATCACTTCCCTGCCACAGGAACACGTCGCGGTACAGCCCCGCCCCCGAATACCAGCGAGTGGAGGGCTGAAGCCCTCGGGTCACGATGTCCAGGGTGTTGTTTTCTCCCGATCTGATATACGGGGTCAGATCTACCAGAAAGGGGGTGTAGCCGTGGGGGTGTGTGACCAGGGTATAGCCGTTGCAATAGACTGTGGCGCACATATACGCGCCGTCCACGTCCAGAATATAGTGGCTCGCGGGGGCATCCACGGTCAGATCCTTGTGATACCGACCCGTACCGCCCACAAAGTAGCCGTTATCGCCGCCGCCCTCGGCGTGGGGATCCCGGGGGGCTGTCACCGAATAGTCGTTGGGCAGGTCCACGGAGCCGTGGTAGTGGGGGGCGTGGAGGATCCAGCCCTTGGAGATGCAGATCTTTTTCATATGACTCCTTTCGGCGGGAGATCCCGCTGATCCATTTGTTTTTGGAAAGCTCCCCTACCTGTAGGAGCAGGGGAGGGGTTTTGTCCTGTAGAGCACGGATTTTTTCGATTTACGGCTCGGAGCCGCTGAAATCGTAAGCCACCACCGCGCCGTCAAGCACGGCGTTCGGCGTCAGGGAATGGATCTCCGAGGCATCCAAGGCGCGGGAGTAGATCTGAACACCCGCCATCACACCTTTCAGGGTTCTTCCGAGCTGTGTATCAATGCCAACGCCTGCGGCATGGTTGTTGGAGTCCACCTGGCTCGTATGGGCGCGCTGTGCCGCAAGGACTCCATCCACGTACAGTTTCAGCCCCTCGCCGTCGCGAACCGCCACGATGTGCATCCACTCTCTGGCGGGTATGTGGGTGACGACATCCACCCAGCCACCGGAGTAAACGAAAAACTGCAGATCTCCGCTGATGCTGGTCTTGACGGCCACCTGCGTGTCACCCTTGGCGAAAATGACATTATGGCTACCCGTTTCGGCCAGCTTTACCCAGAGCGAAATGGTAAATTGCGAATCACCGGACAAAGCCTTGTTCAGAGAACCGTCTTTATCGGGGATGGGGAAATTACCGCTCAGCACGTAACCCGAAGGAGATTCCTTGTCTGCAAAGACAACACTGTTTTGGGCGATGACATCACGACCATTCCCCGTCAAATCTCGGATGGAGCAATCCTGTCCATTCTGAGTCTCCAGATAGACAAGAATATCATACGTTGTCACGAGCTGCTTCTGCGCCTCGGTCAAAGCATCGTAGGCGGCCCGTACCTTCTTCAAATTGGCCTGATCGAACAGAAGCTCGCGGATCGCGTCGTCCACCTGTGCCGCCATCATAGCGTCGATCTCGGCGTCACTGCGGGATACGCTGTCTCGCCACAGGCGGGACAGATCCGTCAAGGCCTCGGTATCGGCACCCTTGGCAAAGGGGACGAGAGTCACGCGGAAGGTCAGGGTCTCCCCGACGGGGATCCGATATTGAGACAGTACATCGGGGCCGCAGGAGGCACCGCCCGTACCACGGGACATATAGGAAAGGGTCAGGTAGGTGTAAGCGGGATCGTCGGGCAGGCGGTAGGTGAATTTACTGCGCTCCAGCTCGCTCACCGAGAAGTGGAGTGCCTGGGCCTCCATGGAATCCGCCACGGCCAGAAGACCTGTATTCAAGTCATTGGCGGTCAGGGCGTACCAGCGCACCCCCATCATGTTTCCGCAATCCTGGGGCTTACCGTAGGGATAGAAATTGTTGGTCACGGTGGAGGTATACACACCGGGGATGCTCCCGCGCATACGGTCTGCGAAGCCGTCGTGCTCGCCGTAGCCGTACCAGGCCGCCTGCTCGTAGGAGGCGGGGAGGGTCAGGATCAGACCGTAGCGGGACATCTCCCCCGCCGAGGCATCGGCATCCAAGGTAGCCTCGATACCGATCTCTCCGCTGCCATACACGGTATAGCGGATGGTCTGGGTGGAGGAGCCCGCGCTGCGGACAGGCATCACGGCGACGATCTCCACACTCTTTCTGTCATCGGAGACCGCAAAGGTCACAGACTGCGCCGTCCCCGCAGACGCACTCTTCCAGAACTCGCCGGGGTCGTTGGAGATGGTGGCGCGGTGATAGGTGGGGGTCAGGGGCTTGCTCAGAATGCTTTCGTTCTGATAGGTATAGGAGGCCAGCGCGCCGTCCTTTTTGGTGAAGCGGGCCTCAAAGTCGTCCCCCTTGACCACGATGGCCGTATCATCCTCGGTGACGGTGACAGCCGTCATGGCGTTTCGGTCAGCGGACACGTGGGAGACCTCTACGGGCAGATCAAAGGACTCGTGGGCGACCGCGTAGCCGGCGGAGGCCCATTCGGTGTCGGCCTTCAGCTTGGCGTACATCACCAGAGCGAACTCGTCGTCAGCCTTGATGAAGGCGGGGAGCTTGTAGGGCACCGTCACCTCCACGGTCTTGCCGGGGTCGCAGGAGACGGCCAGGTCTCCGCTGTCGATGACTACGCCGTTTCGTCTCAGCTCGTAGGAAACCGTATAGGCCGACAGATCGGTGTATTGATTCTCGTTATAGATCTGCACCTTGCCTGCCTTCAGCCCCTGTACGTCCGAGGTGAACCAGATGCTCTGGTACACGTACTTGACTTCAAAGGCCTCGGGCTGGGGACGTCTGTCGGGGGAAACGATACCGTTCTGGCAGAAGTCGTTGTCGTTCTCCCAGCCGCCCCATGCGCCGTCGTAGCCATAGTAGTAGCCGGTACCCAGATAGTCGTTCTGCTTGCCGGGGACGGGGGTATAGACGGTCTGATCCACAAAGTCCCAGATGTAGCCGCCCAGCACGTTATCGTAGGCGCGGATGGCCTCCCAGTACTCGTAGAGATTACCGATGGAGTTGCCCATACCGTGGGCGTACTCGTTCAGAAGCCAGGGCATCCGATTCGCCGCCTGGCCCTTGGACTCCACGAAGGCGATGTCGCTGTACATATTGCAGGCCAGATCCTCGCCGCCGTTAAAGCCGCAGAGGGTAGTCATGCGGGTGGGATCCAGGGCGCGGGTCTCGGCGGCCATATCCTTGAACACCTGAGAGCCGTGTACCTCGTTGCCCAGAGACCAGAACAGCACCGAGGTGCGGTTCTTCTCCAGCTCCACCATGGACAGCATACGGTTCTTCAGCATATCGCGGAAGTAGGTCTCGGTCTCCTCCTCGCTGATGCCCCAGTGGGACTCGATGTTGGCCTCGGCCATCACGAGGATCCCGTAGCGGTCGCAGAGGTAGTACATATACTTGTCGTTGGGATAGTGGGAGGTACGCAGGGCGTTGATATTGAGCTGCTTCATGAGCTCCACGTCCTTTTGGTAGAGCTCATGGGACACGTACTTGCCCGTGGCACCGTCGTTATCATGGCGGTTCACGCCCTTCAGAAGGATCTTCTTGCCGTTGAGCAGGACGTCACCATAGGCATCGTTGGGGCGGTCACCCACGGTGGGGGTGAACTCCAGCTCGCGGAAGCCCAGCTGCTGGGCCATACTGCCGTAGTAGGCACCGTCCGCGCCGTAGAGGGAGATCACCAGGGTGTAGAGGTAGGGATCCTCGTCCGACCAGAGGTGAGGTGACTTGACCAAACGGGACGTATCCAGCACTGCGGTCTCCCCCGATGCGAGAGCCTCGGACATGGAGGCCGTCAGGGGATCGTCGGCGAAGAGGTCCTTCCCCGTGTGATCCAGCAGGGCCACGTCCACCCAAAAATCGGCGGGGATCTCGCCCGTGGTCTTGTTCAGAAGATCCACCGAGACGGACAGGGTGGCGTCGGTGTAGGTCTTGTCCAGATCGGTTTTGACGGTGTAGTCGTACAGCTGGACGCAGGGGGTGGAGTACAGCCAGACGTCACGGAAGATGCCCGCCAGACGGAGCATATCCTGGTTCTCGAAGTAACTGCCGTCGCACCAGCGCAGGACCATGACGGCCAGGAGATTTTCAGAGCCGTCCTTGTTGAGGTAGGGGGTCAGATCGAACTCGGCCAGGTCGTAGCTGCTCTCGGCGTAGCCCACCTCGTAGCCGTTGACCCATACGTAGTAGCAGCTTTCCACGCCGCCGAAGGCGATGTAGACCGAGCGGTCCGACTCCAACCACCGCTCATCCACCGTAAAGGAGGTGCGGTAGAAGCCCACGGGGTTGAGGGCCGTGGGGGCCTCGGGGGTCTTCTCCTTGTTCTCGTCAAAGGAATGCCAGGGATAGATGGTATTGGAATAGATGGGGAAATCAAAGCCCTGGGTCTGCCAGGAGGCGGGCAGGGTCACCTCCTTGAAGCCGCCGTAGTAGGCCTTCTTCTCGGTGCCCACGGTGTTATCTCCTGTATACTTTGGTGCGCTTGCCATATCGTAATCGGGCTTATGGAAGGCTCCGTATACGCCCGCCGATTTAGCCTTGTCCAGATTCTTATAGACCGCCAGTTGCCAGGGCTTCCCTTCCCCGGTCAGGAGTTGATAATAATTGGATTTTGCGTAGTCATAGTTCACAGCCCCCAGTCTCGCGGCCTCTGCGGATTGGTAGAACAGGGTCTCAGAGGAATGGGGGGCCATGCGGTTGGCACAGAACACCTCGGTCTGCCGCACGTTGGTCCCGTCAATGGAGGGAGACAGGGTCCCCGTCCACTCGTTCCCCGTAAAGATTTTGTCCCCTGCCTGATGGGCGGTGGTGACAGTATAGGGCAGGGCTACCGTTTGGTCGAGCAGCTCCGGAGGCTCTGTATCGGCTTCTGTCTGGGTGTCGGTGATCTCGGTTCTCCCGTCTGTCGCGGCATCAGTCGTCTCCTGGGGATTCACACCGGGACGGCATCCCGCTAACATCAGAATCGCCAGCAGGAGAACTCCTATCGTTATACGCTTTTTCATGCTTTGATTCTTCCTTTCTCCTATCCACGGAGTCCCTACATACATAGTAGGGACCCCGTTTGAATTGCGTCAAGGGAGGCTTTACTCGCCGTCCCTCTCCTTACTCTTTCTCATAGCAAGGCAGGCTGCAATCACCGTGAGCAGTCCTACGACACGAACACCAAGAACCGAACCACAGCCCTTCTTCTCGCCCACGTTCGGGACGGTGTCGCTCTCCTCCACGGAGGTATCCTCGGCAGGTGCGCTTGTGTCGGCAGGAACCGTCACCGCTTCGGTTTCGGTCGTTTCGTCCCAGGGAGTATCTGTGCCAGGGTCATCCGCACCGGGGACTCCTACCAAGATTTCGGGAGTAGGCGTTCCCTCACCGTCGGTGTAGATCACCACATCAGTGATCTTGGTCACGGAGTAGGTCTCACCCTGAATGGGGTTGGTCATGGTCTCATAAGAGGCGTTACTGACATTCTGCGGGTTGAGCAACAGTACCTTGACGTAGCGGTAGGTGCCCGCAAGTGGCTCGTTTCCACTTCCGGGATACGCAGCCTTACGGATTGAAGTATCCGTTATGACAGTCCAATGGATACCATCGTTAGAGCCCGACACACGGAAGTGTGGAATAACGGTCCCCTTGAGGGGCGAGATGGTGATGTAGGTCAGTTTGTGTGCCGCTCCTAAATCAAAGACGAAGGTCTGATAGACGGTGAAGCCCTTGGCCACGCGGTCGTTCACCATATGCTCGAACTGACTGCCGCAATCGCAACCGGGATAGTTGCAAATCGTGGTGGAGACATTGGAGAACGCCTGCCAGTTGGTGTCACCCAGCCAGAAGAAGGGGGTACCGTCGGCGTGCTTATAGTATCGCTCGCCCTTCTCTACAGTAAAAAAGCCGTGTTGGGACACCTCCGTGGTCTTTGGATCAGGAGATACTCAAACAGATTTTTACAGCAGGGCTCGTACTCCTCCCGTTCCTCTCTGGATTCACGGTAAATGCTGGATAACACGTCTCCAAAACCCGGGTTCAGCCCGCCTTTATAGTAAGGCGTATTCAAGAGGACCGATACGAGAGATCTTTCCTGCGCCGAATCCAGAAAAAAGCCTTACACGTATCCGCTGCTTTTTGCCACAATACTCTCTTCGTACCACGCATCGGGACCGATCAGCAGCCATTCCCCAGCGGATACCGGGATCGCTCCACCAAAGTTCATGGTGTAGGACGTGGTTCCTTCGGTTATGTAATGAAACTCGTAGTATGAATGGACGTGATTATCCGTAAATAACTTATTCGAATGATAGATCAAGTGGATAAAAACAATTTGCGCGTCGGATATGCTGATCGTTTGTTCGGCCTCATAAGCGAATGCTCCCATAAACAATTCCTTCCGATCAGTTTGTATATCTATTATAGCACAAAAGCCGCAGGAATGCAACCGTTTTCTGTTTCTTTTGACGGTCGCTCATAAACTTGTAAGGGTTGTCAGCGTTGGTACTGCTATGGGCGATCAGACCGTGCCTGGCCGTATGCACGCGGAGGTCTGTTTTTCTTTCACGTGGTATCTGGCAGGGCTTCCCCGATAAATACCGTAAACGGCACTGCGCACGGCGAACGCGATCCTTGACAGGGTCGGGGCGGAGCGGTCCGAATCGGGCAGTAGGAAAGTTGAATTATGAGGAGATAACCTTGTAGTATTTCGACTACGGGGGAAGATAGTCAACGCAGGAGAAAAAGGACCCGAACCGAACAGCAATGTGTTCGATTCAGGTCCTTTTTATGGCGGAGATGGAGGAACGCCGGTCATGTACACGACGGCTTTTTCTCCCTTAGAGAGCTATATTATAGCATATGGACAGATGCCATAGGTTACTGAATCTCGAATTCGATGGCCACAGGATCATCGTAGCCACCGGTGGGATACCAAAGAATCTTATACTTGCCGGGGACAAAAGAGTACGCGCTTCCCGTGGTATAAACAACGTCTCGCAGATCAAATTCCTCGTCTACAGGGATATTCCCTTCACCCACGTAGCACCAGCCATAACCGGCGTAAGCACCGTTCTGCTCAACGTGAAGCTCCAACCATGCCTGGGTGCCGGCGGCTGCCTTCGCGATAATCGTCTCGTCGGAAGCAAAGACTGTTTTGTTGAGGGTAAACTGTCCTTCAACGCCGACGATTCCGGCCTCGGGCTCAGGGGTCTCGCCCCCTTCATCCTCAACGACCGTAAACGTGATCCATACATCGTCCAGCGAGGTGCCGGTTTTGTTAACTACAACGGTATACTCACCGGGAACAATGGCGAAGGTGCCTTGCACGACCTGCGTGAGGTCACCGCTGGAATTGGGTCTGGGCAATACGTTCTTGTTCAAGCCGTAAGAGGCATTGCTGCCATCCACCAGGCACCACGCCCAACCGCCGCCTTGGGGGGCAGTGGGATGCTTGATGTTGAACTGAGCGCCGGCGGGCAGATCGCCAAAGGTGACCATGATCGGCTCGCCGACAACGTATTCTTTTTTGTCAATGTGGAAAAGCTCGACACCGTTGTAGGTAGGAGCATCAGGCTCGTCATCACCCCCATCATCTTCGCCGCCTTGGGCCTCAACGACCGTAAACGTGATCCATACATCGTCCAGCGCAGTACCCGTGTGGTTCACTACGATCGTATACTCACCGGGAACAATGGCGAAGGTGCCTTGCACGACCCGAGTGAGGTCACCGCTGGCATTGGGTCTGGGCAAAGCATTCTTGTTCAAGCCGTAAGATGCATTGCTGCCATCCACCAGGCACCAGGCCCAACCACCGCCTTGGGGGGCAGTGGGATGCTTAATGTTGAACTGAGCGCCGACGGGCAGATCGCCAAAGGTGACCATGATCGGTTCACCAACCTCATATTCGGTTTTGTCAATGTGAAAGAGCTCGACACCGTTGTAGGCAGGAACATCGGGCTCAGGCTCGACGGGATCGGTCTCGGATGCATCGGTATTGACCTCCTCGGTGGTAACCTCCTCGGTGGTAACCTTTTCGGTGGTAACCTCCTCGGTGGCAACCTCCTCGGTGGCAACCTCCTCTGTGGTCGTTTCCTCGGTCGCGTTATCGTCGGTTGCAGCCTCTGCGGTAGGCTCCTCCGTAGGCTCCTCAAAAGACGTTTCAGACGAAGCCTCGGTAGGATTTCCGGCACCTGTACTGTCTGCGGTAGTATCAGAACCGACAGGATCCTCTGTACACGCTGCGACAGTCAAAGCCACCGCCAGTGCCAAAAGAGTGACTATAAGCAGTTTTTTCATGATTTTTCCTTTCTGTTTTTCTTTTTATATCTCACGATCTCTATAACTCAGCAGAATTGGTATCAACGACATTCAATCGAAAAGGATTTTTCGGGACATATCACTCGGTCAGCACGATCTGATCCCCGTCATACGTATACCCGAGCTGATACAGCTCAACGTAGTCAATCTTGAAGCTGTTGGCACGCTCAAAGATGGCGCAGTTGCCTTCTACCGGCACAAGAGCGGTATGGCCCTCGGTTGTCAGCACGACATTGCCCTCTGCATTCAAAATCTCGGCGTAGCGGTAGGTCTCTGCCTTCCAGCTTTGGACATCATCACGGCCTATGTCAGAAAGCTTGACGGTAGCAACCAATTCGCCCTCGACATAGATGATAACGGTATCGCCCTTGTCCTCATAGCGGACAGTTGCACCCTCGTCAAAGGACACGCTTTCGGGCAGGGTGAAGGTATAGCCTATGGAGGTAGCCTTCCGTATGCGAGATGTATCCTTCACATGGATAGCAACCTCCAGCGAGTTGCCATAGGGATAGAGGAAAATGCCGCTGACACCCAAGTAGGAGGAGGTGTCAAGGTCGCCGTTATCGGGCTCGTACATGGCGGCTTCTGTGTTGTTCAGCTCAACAGGGATACGCAGACCGATGGCTGTGCGGTATGCATAACCGGTATTCGCATAACCGCCCGTAATCAAGTGAGTCTCGAAGGCATAGTAACGCAACTCGTTGAGGTAGCGAATACAACGACCCTTGCTCCACGTACCGCAGATCCAGCCATCCTCCATGGTGAGGTACTCAAGGACCTCTAACCCTAAAGCCTTATCCACATCGGATATGGTGCCGTCAAAGTCTTCACGAAGGATCAAACCCTCCTTCACAGGCTTCTTCCCGGTGTCAATGCAGACCAAGGTCCACTCGCCTTTCAAAGACAGGTGCGGATCTCCGCCCTTGACCTCGGCATATTCCACACGGATGGCGTGGTAGCCCTCGCTGAGGAGGATGCTTCCCTTGGCGGTTTTGATACCGCTCTTTGCCTCGGGGTCATAGGTGCCATCGACAACCAGACGTCCGTCGATGAAGAGCTTGGCACCATCGTCATAAGAAAGCGCAAACTCATAGCTCTTAGCCTCGGAAACCTGTACGTAGCCTTCGTAGAGCAAGCCTATGTTGGCGGTGTATGGCAATCCCTCGGCGGTCAGGGTCTCCACCGCTTGACTGCCCTCACGGAGACCCTCGATCAAACGGAAATCGGGCTGGGCGGGGTAATTCTTCACCAGCGGATAGTAGGAAACGATCAGACCCGCCTGCAAGAGTGCCTTGTCCTCGTCCGAAATGGTCACGGCGGGCATACCATCAATCACGTTGCCATCGCGGGCAGGAAGGATGGTCTCACCCTTACCCGTGTACCGGATAGCCTGCTCGTAGGCATAGTTATTGCGGCGTTCGGGGGCGCTGTCGCCCGTGGTGAACCAGGATTCCAGATCATACACGTCGGTGACGTTGTCCATCCAGTGGAAGTTGACGGTAACACTCTCCCCTGTCAGACCTAGAAGAGAGCGGGGAATGGTCACGGTGAGCTTGTTGCCCGATGCGGCATACGCCACCGTACCGATCTCCTGCCACACGCCGTCCTTGTAGGCGCAGAGGGTGGTGACGGTGTCGGATACCACCTCGTAGTTGACAAGGTAGTCGTAGCCCTCCCAGCCCGTGGTCTTGTCGGCGTCGGCATCGATGAAGAGCAGCATCCAGCTCTTGCTATCCTTGTAGGCGGTCATCTCTTTCGCGGTGCGGACGTAGAAATAGATGCTTCCGCCGTCGGCGGTGATGCGGGATTCCACGATGTCGTTGCGCCCCGTAGTATTGACGTACTGAATGCGTCCCGTGGTGTCGGAGTGGTCGCGGTGGGTCGTGTCGTTTTCAAAGTCGGTGTAGACGGGGGAGATCTTTTCCCAGCTCTCAAAGACAGCGGGATCGGTCTCAGCCATGGTGTGGGCACTCGATGTGCCGTCGGCGGGAAGAACGCCCTTGAAGCGGCGGATGATGGCGCACATCTGGTAGAAGTAGTTGTCGGTAAATCCGCCCTTCATGGGCTCAATGTCGCGGGAGAACTCGGGGTTGAACTGATCCACAAATCCCGTATCGGTACCCTTGTCATCGGGGTGGGTGAAATTCTGGGCCACCCATTCGTTCCAACGGGAAATGAGCAGGACCGGGCACTCGGGATACATATCCATGAGCATATCAAAGCTCTTTTGAAAACGAATGCCCTGGCCCATGGTATCGGTTTCCAGAAAAGCATTCAGATACTTCTGAGCCGACAGGGCCTCGCTTCGACCCTGCCCGTAGTTTGCAAAGCCCGCCGTGCTGATACCGGCACACTCCGTAACTCGCTTTCCATCCTGTCGTACAACGCCAACGTTGGGAGCGTGGGGCTCAAATCCGTTATCGACCCAGTAATTTTCCCATCTTCCGTTCACGACCCACGACTTGCGGAAGGTGAGCTTATCCTTGTAGTATTCGTCCTCCAGAATCGGAAATGAGTTGTACGGGGCTCCGCCCACGGGCTTAATGAGTGCCAGAGGCTTCCCCTCCCAGTAAAACCACATATCCTTGTACTTCTCATCGGCCATGAAAAGCTCATAGAATTTTCCGATATCGCCGTTCCCTTCAACAGCAGAGCCATAGCACCACGGCACCACATAGGGGGTCATAAGACCCTCGGCACGCATTTCCAGAGAAGTTTCCAGAAAGACCTTCATGGCATCCTCGTAGAGATACCCGTTGGTCATGTCGAAGTAGAGGAAATCCACGCCCGCCATGGCGAAGTAATACAGATCGCGGCGGATCTGCCAAACGTCATCGGCGCGATGGTAGCCGGTTTCAGGCTCTGACCACCAACAGAACTGCCAGCGAGGGCTGTAATCGGGGTTGAATGGATTTTCGGCCAATGACTTGGAGTTATCATACTGACAGCCCCCCGCTGCTGTCCAAAGGGTGTAGAACAGACCGACGTACTTCCCTTCCTTGGGGAGCCCCGCTTCTTCAGAGGTAGGCAGGACACGGCCCAGAGCATCAGTAGCGGTTTCGTTGTAGTTCCGGATAATGATCTGGGGGGAGCGTCCCTTCTCGGTCAACACCTGACCCTCGGGGGAGGCGGGAGTAAAAGTCAAAAGATCCAAGCTCACACTCGGGGGTGTGGGATCCACCATATCCGTCTCTGTTTCGGGCGGATTCGTCTCGGAAGTGTCCGTCCCGGATGCCGTACCGGCGTCGGTATCCTCGGGAGGGCGATGGTTCGTACACGCCGTAGCCAGTAGCATCATGCCCGCCAACAAAACGGCTAAACATCTTTTTACAATACTATCTTTCATCCTGTGCTTCTCCTTTTTTGATATGTGCTTTATATGGACATCCTTCCTTGATCGACGTTCATATACAGGCATCCGTAATGGATATATTCACATCCGATTTGGGCTTGCGAAATATCGGGAGACCATAAAGCTTTCTTTAAACGGATGATTTCAAACAGATCTTGTACTCGGCAAAGGACAATTTGGGCACAACGCAGTTGATCCTTCCGTTCTTCACGTCCAATGAGACAACGTCATTTCGAATTTGCCTGTCATTCAGTCGGTTCATCGACAAAAGACTGTCCGCCCGCAAGCCTTCTCCCCGCGCTTCTCCGTCAAGTACAGGAAACGCAGACAGATCGAGCTCCATTTCGCCATCCTCCTCTGAACGATTCAACAGATTCAGGATCAAAGCGTCTGCTTGTTCATTGATGGAAAGCTGTACCTGAATCGCGTCATTACGAGTCGGGTGATAATTCTCCAAAACAAGGGTCTGATACGCTTGCGTTTTCGAGAACATCCGCATAATCATGCCCGCCGCTGTGGGGAACGCTGCCTCCTTGGGGGTCTCAATAACGGATGCTGCGTGGGTATTGGCAAAATTGTTATAATTAATAAAGTCGATGTCCTGACCGTATCTTTGCCACATCATCATGATAGCGGCAGCGTCCAGCGCGTAGGACCACTTACTGAACATGAAGCTCTTTCTATGGCTCAGCTGAGAACGAGGTACCATGTTGTAAACGTCCGCACCGTTGAGGGGAAGCCACTCGGTGTTGCAGTAGCGGATGGAGGTACCGTGTGCCTCGTTGAACTTGCGGATGATCGCAAGCTTTCTTTGGAGATCATGCTCCTCAAAGCCTCGGTCGGCCAGAAAATCAATATCCATGCCCGCGATCTCCACCATGCGTTCAAGCGCTTCGTACCTCGAGCAGTAGGAGATCATTCCGATCTTGATGGTGGGATCGATCGCCTTCATGGTACGGGAATACAGAACGCAGGCCTCGGCATATTCCTCGTCGGTGAACCAGCGGAACATCTCGTTGTCCATTTCCCAATATTTCACGTTGTAGGGCTTGACCCGACCGTTGGCGATACGTGCGCGACCTCCCTCGGTGGTTTCGTCACCGTTGCAATATTCCACCCAAGCCGCCGCCTCGCGAGCCCCTTGCTCCAGATCAGCGAAATGAGGAAGATCTCTGCCGTGCTTGCCGCCGGGAATGTTGGGATCGTTCGGATCCGAATTCAAATGCTGAGCAGGAACAAACTCATAAAAACGCTTGAAAGGGTGGTGCATATTCACACAGATCATGGACTCCGCGCCCACTGCTTCCGCATACGTGGCCAGCTCATCGGTACCAATGTCGTTATACTGATAACCGCCCCAGAAGTATGAATAAGCAGGGGGACGATGTTGACCCACGCCGTCGCGCCAGTTATAAAAGGATGCAAAGCATCCGCCCGGCCAACGGATGACCTTGGGGGAAACGTACTTGCCTGCCTCCACGGCACTCTTCTTAAAGCCTCGGACGGCATCCGAGGGGGTGAGGGTGAAGTCGTCACAGACCACCGCCGTGTGGGGAGGCAGGAGCAGGGCGAAGGTATAGCGGCCCTCGGCGGGGACCTCAAAGGTGCTCTGCACGTCGGTGTACTCGATCCCGACGGGGTTCAGAGCACAGGTCACGACGGGGTTTTCGGTGGTGCCTTCCTCATAGATGGCAACGGTCAGCCGCTCACTGCCCGTGATCCGCTTGATCTTACCCTTGAAGGTATAGGTGACGTCGGGGAAGCAATACTTGCCGTCTTGGGCAAGACCGCCAAGGACATCGCTGTGATTCGTCACCTTCATGGCATAATCCCCATGGCAGGCGTCGTCGCAGTAGCCGATCCTCACGTCAGCGGTGGGAGACTGCTCAATGACGAAGGTAGCTTCGTCGGTGATCTGTTGGTAGCCCGCCACGCCGGGGAAGGCGAACCAGGCGTTGTGCTCGTAGCCCGAGTGACACCAGTCGAACACCCGCCAATCCGTCTCATAGCGGGAGGTACGGTCTTTTTCATCCTCAAAGAGATCGTACCAGATCTTGTTAATCATGCGGTAGGGGAAAAAGGGCTCGAAGCTGCGGTTAAAAAACATCTCCGCTGCCATACCCTCCACCTGGATACCATAGCCCAATTCGATAAAATTGGAGGACAGTTTTTTGCTAATCGGAGTGGAATGATAAAAACGGGTAGCCTTTACATTCATCGTGACGGCCTCTCTTTCGAATAAAATCTGCACTTAAAAAATTGCTTTATACAGTCATTTTTGATTGAACAACCGATCCAACGACCGATTGGCCGTTTTGGTATTCGCTTGGAGGAATGATGCGTATCGGTCGATGCCATCCACACAAAGGTTCGGAACCATATACAGGAGCGGATCCATACCGGCCAGATTTGCTGTGATCATACCAACGTCGCTGACGACAGACTCCCAAATAATATCCAACATTTCAGCGTCCTGAGGTGCTTGTGCAATTTTCGAACCCAAAAGATCCTCGTAATATGCCGTCTTCACAGGAGCTGAGTAGTAAGCAAACAGCTCCATGACGTCGCTTACCATCTCCGTATTCTTTATGGATGACGGAATGATGATGACACCATTCCAATTCATAGCCCTGTACTTCTCCTGCGACTCATCATACAAAGGATAGGGCAGCACGCCAAATTCAAAGGACGTATCTCGATACTTAGGCAGATCAGACGATGCCAGCAGATAAAACATCGACGTACCATCCCTGAAATCCAAGCCCTCCCGAGACAATCTGGGGCTGGATAGGTAGGCATACTCGGAATGGAACATACCGTGTATTCTCTCAAGAAGATCGTATGTTTTTTCTGAATTATTCTCGTATGCAATTCTGAAATAGCCATTGCTGTCCTTATCGACGACTTTAATATCACTGCTGGTTACAAAGGATATAAGCTCGATCCAACCATTTCCGGCGATCCCGTATGCGCCGTTGGATTCGCTGTTCCCTGTTGTTACCGTCGATGCCATGCCGAAAAACCTATCCAACGTCCATGTTTTGTTGATAACCTCGTCATAGGGATACTGCATCCGATACGTGTCCATCATCTCTTTATTGAACGTAATGCAATGCACGGAGGTTAAGCATAAGTCGTTATAGCCGACCAAATACTGATCCTGAATCATCATCTCGCTCATAAATTCCGTGGCCCAATACGGCGCATCCAAATTGACACTTTCTAATTCTGCAAAGTCATACGCCACATCCGAGGTCAAAAACGATACAACGCCCTGATAGACGTGAGTCGAGACCATCTGGTATTCGTCGTCGCCGGATTGGACAGTCCGAATGACGTTGCTTGCATAGGACTTCCAATCGCCCGCATCCACGTCTACGATTTCCACACCGAGCTGCTCTTCGATTTTTAAATTCCGCTCATAAATGGTATCCATCAAGGGATCGCCCCTTTCCTCCTCGGATGCTATGGCGTGATTTCGGATACTATCAACGCCCGTAATGATAAACTCACTCCCGTAGTTTTTGGTATCAATGTCGGGCTTGAAGCTTGTTTCTGTTTCTTCAATCTCTTCGTGTGTCGCTGCATGGGTGGTTTCCGAGACATTTCCTGTATCATCCGCGCAGGCAACACAGGAAATCAGCAGGATACCCGCCAGCAGCAGAGCAAAAAATCGAATGAGTGTTACTTTCATTTTTTATTCCTCCATTTGTTTTTTATGTATTTTTAAAAACGGCCTTATGATAAAGTATCTGAGCGCAAATTATCCGAGCTTTTGAAAGCATCTCAGCATAGCCATCATGTTTTCGGTGGGTACATCCTGCGGAATGGCATGGGTAGGCGCGAGAATGAAGCCGCCTCCCTGCTTCATGATCGCTGCTGTATCCAACACGATGCTTTCGATCTCGGCCGGGGATAAGCACGGAAGTGCCTGCTGGGTGGAAATCGTGCCCCAGAAGCTCAGTCGGTCTCCGTATTTTGTCTTGATCTCCCGCAGGTTATAGATTTCGGGCTGAACGGTCTGGTAGCAGTCCAGTCCGATCTCAATGAGATCCTCAAAGACCTCCTGAATGTCACCGCAGGAGTGTTGGAGGACAAATTTCCCATTCTGCTTGGCACGGCGATACATGGCCTCCATGCGGGGCTTGATGAACTCCCTCCAGAGGGGCGCACCCATAATCATACCCTTCTGCTGACCCCAGTCGTCACCGAAGTAGATGCCGTCGAAGGGATACTCATTGAAGATATCGATGACCTTGAGATTGAATTCCAGTATCTTATCCAGCAGGGCGTGGACGAATTCAGGCTCCGTAATCATGTAGACCAACGCATTCTCCATACCGAGATAGCTCCACAATCGCTCAAACACGGAAAAGCCAATACCCGCAAAGCAAAATTTATCTCCTTTGGTGGCAAGCAACTTCTCGCACTCCTCTCGGATACGTGCCTCGTTGAGGTAGGGTATCGGATACAGGGAAATGTCCGGCTCGTCTATAACCGGCTCATCCACCACACCGATATCCTTATCCACGCCGTTTCGGTTCCAGGTTACTCCGAAATCGTCGGTAAAGTAGCCTTTGCGATCCTTCTGCTCGTTGGGATAGCCCCAGTACTGGAAATAGTGGAGATAGCCGCCGTATTGGTTGTAAAACAACTCTTTGTCGGAGTTTTGCAGTACCTTCTCTTCTTCCTGGGCGGTGAGTTCAAAGTGATAGGGGATGCGGCCGGTCTCTTTATGCTGTAGTGCGCAAATGACGGTCTCTCTTCGGGTCATGACAGTCGGCTCCTTCGGGTTATAGTAATTAGTTTACAAATCATCAATAGTATTTTAACACACTTCCATAAAAAATGCACTATACTATTATACAAATCAAGCACAATTAAACAGGAGATTGTCGTTTATGCTTATTAGTAAAGACACACTCAACATCTTCCTTCGGAACTTTCATGTCATTGCGGGGGTACGAATTGGCTTATACGATGAATGGTACCGAGAGATTGCCGTATATCCGACTACCATGTGCGATTATTGCAACACACACAGAAAAGCCCCCGCCTTTGACCAATTGTGTCAAGCCTCGGATGCCAAAGCCTTTGAAACTGCGACCAACACCCGCCTGCCATACATTTATCAATGCCATGCCGGACTATACGAAAGCGTTTATCCGATCGTGTCAGACGGTGTGGTCATCGGGTTTCTCATGATCGGTCAATTCCTCGGCGAAGGCGATTCCTCAAAAGACCGTAACGGGGTGGATTATGGCAACGAGATTCAAAAGCTTTCGATGGACAAGGTGCGAGCCATCGTATCCATCATGACCATTTGTGCCGAATACCTTTGCTTCAGCAAAACCATATCCATCCGCCGAACAAATGATGCCGAGCGAGCCAAAGAATTTATCCGTGAAAATCTGGGCACCGCCCTAACCGTCCAGCACATTGCCGATGCCTTAGGGATCTCTCGCACAGCTACACACACCCTGTTTCGCAAAAATTTCGGAAAAAGTGTCACAGAATATATTAATTGTGAAAAGATCGAATTGGCAAAGAAAATGATTGCGGAAAGCCACACCACCGCAGAGATCATCGAGGCAACCCACATCTCCGATCCCAACTATTTTTACCGTATGTTCAAAAAGCACACGGGAATGTCTGTTTCGGAATACAAAGCATTAGAAAGGTCTCGGTTTTCAACCATAGTCTGAGCTGACACCGAGCACACGTCCTGTTGCAATCATTAAAGGCAAAAAAGAACCTAAAACAAACAACAGCCTGTGCCTAATGTTCGTTTTAGGTTCTTACCGGCGGAGGGAGTAGGATTCTCATTGAACACCTGTCCAAGCTCCATCCAAACTCTACAAGGAAGCCTTGGCTCTTGAAGCCCAGATGCTCATCAACTATCTGGTGGATGAGATCGTCATGTATGATGACAAAATAGAGATATTTTTCCATAAGCCTACGCGGAACAGTCCCGATGAAAGTCGGGGCTGTTTTGTTTATAAGGGGAGGAAGGAAAAATTCGATGTCGAGATATGGATCGTGTGAAACAAGCCGTATAGACAATTCTGAGGGCGTAGAGCGGCACTTGGAAGCACCTATAAGCCTTACGGGTAAAAAGGGCAAAAAAATAAGAACCTAACCCAAACACCGGCTATGCCATGTGTTCGTTTTAGGTTCTTACCGGCGGAGATGGGGGGATGTCATTCATGTACACAACAGTTTCTTCTCCCCGGCGGGCTGTATTATAGCACAAAAAACTATTATGTCAATGGTTTTCCATAGTAGCCGCTACAGGAACACACATCTTCACCCCCCGTTGTATATATCAACTCTATAGGTTGACATAAAAATTTTTCCGTATCATTTGGGCGGGTTCAGCAACAGTTCTCATAATTGACGGATTCGATTGCGGATCGGCTCACCATAAGCAACCTAAATCGAATTATTCGGTTTAGGTTGTTTTTCTTTTTGTCTCAAAGCGTTTTCAGATGGTGATCGTAAGCCGTATATTCTTCCGTTTAGCTCATACGAGTTCTGGATATGCGCCGGTATGGTCGTTTCCCTGTCGCAAACAGAAAGGCCCTGACTTGCGTCAGGACCCGTCTGTAAGGGGTTATTGAAATAGATGTGTATTTCGTTGTCGAATACGATGATCTCGCTTATCAGGAAGTTTATGAGCATCTGAGGCTCCTTCAAGAAGGCAGACTCATAGTAGGCGCTGATTTCCTTTTCACTCACCTTGACCTGCATCTTGCTAGCCTCGCATGAACAATTTATACTATGCTGAACGTGCATATAGATTACTTGATTTTTTCTTTTACGAAGTGACAAGGCGACACCGCCTGACAGGATCATTCCGGCACAAGTAACACCTACTATAGATTACGAAATGATGCTTGTTTCGGCATGATTGACCGTCACCACGGTGGTCCCGCCGATGAGAGCGGAGAAGGTGATCAGGACCACGCCGTTGTCGCAGGCGGCGGTGTCAAAGGCGAAGGGCAGACCGTCTGCGGCGTAGGCTTCGGCCTTTTGGAGACGGGTGAACTCCACGGTCTCGCCGTTTACCTCTACGGTGTCCACCGTAAAGCCCTCGGCTTCATGGATGCGGAGCGTGTAGGTACGGGTGGTGAAATCGGTGGCGTAATCGCCCTTGGCGGGGGAAATACGGAACGCAAGCTTTTGTCCGTCCTGTACCATACGGATGGGGGTGCGGCGGAAGTTGCCGTTCATATAATCCTCGGTGGTGCCATCGTCCTCATAAAGCTCGTAGGTAAAGTCAGCCTCTTTTGCATCGGGATATACATCCAAAGCCAGCTTGCCCCAATCCGAGGTAGACAGGGTTTCAGCATCGTCAGCCAGTACTGTAAAGCTACCGGTTCTCACGAAAATGGGGGACGTATAAACGGTATGGCCCACGGTGACGGTTTGCGGCCCCGTGAAGGTCTCACCCGACCAGACATCCATCCAGGTGCCGTCGGGAATGAAGACATCGCGGAACTCCTTGCCGTCAGACGACAGGACGGGGGCGTAGTACAAGTGTGCCTTTGCCTGCCAGGCACTCTCGTAGTACTCCACTACGATCTCACAAGTCTGACCGGGTTCGATCTGAAACGCGGTGTTCTCGGTCAAAATCGAATCCGAGTCCGCCCAGTTGTTGATGATCCACTTACCGTCCACGCTAACGCGGATGCCGTCGTCGGACAGGGTAGCGAGACGGACAGGGAACTCTGCTTTGTTGGTAAAGGTTGCCGTCCAGCGAATGCTGTAGTTATCGCTTGGGATACCGTTGGCAGGGGATCCGTCGCCCCAGTCAAAATCAATGGTTGGATCCACGCGGGTGAGATAGGGGTTGCCCGAGAGGTTGGTATTGCAGTAGTATTCGGCGGTAAAGCCTTGGGATCCATCCAAGGCGGTGAGCCATTCGGCGGGGAGTGGTTGGTAGTCGGGATCGACGGTGATGGGGGCAACCAGAATGTTGTCGCCCAGCAGATACTGGTCGTTGCGGCGAGCCTCCTCATACTGCGGATAGACGAAGTCCAGCCGCTTCATGATGGGTAGGCCGGTATCGTAATTATCCCGTGCCAGGCTATAATACAGGGGCATGAGGCGGTAGCGCATACGGATGTAGACGCGGGAAATATCCTGGGCGGTCTTTCCCTTGATCCAAGGGGAACGGTCAGGACCGCAGGCATGGAAGCGCATGATGGAGGACAAAGCGCCGTACTGCACCCAGCGGACGTAGAGATCGGGATCGGGATCTCCAAAATGGCCGCCGATGTCGCTGATGACGTAGGGCATGGCGGCTGCCGCGCCCGCATAGACTGCGTTCTCCAATTCCCTATGAAGCGCTTGGCTGTGGCTCTGGATGTCACCTGTCCATTGTAGGCTATAGCGGTGGGAGGAGACATGGGGAGGGGATGAAATTGCGGCGTTGGTAATCCAATAGACATTGGAAAGCATCCATGTGCGGTTGTTTCCATTGACTGCATCGGTCAGGGTGTAGTACATATCCTGACCCAGAAGATCGCCATGGAAGCCGTGGAAGGGGGAATTCAGATGGTAGCTCCAGTTTCGGTCGTACCACCAGGCGCTCATGCCCTGATTGAGCTTTTTCCGGAGATTTTCGGTGAACCAATTCAGCTGATCGGCCTCCAGCATGGAGCCGCCGTAGTCACGGACATGGTCGTTCATGAGGGTCAATACCCCCAGCTCGGCGGCTGTGGCATAGAATTCCTCGATGTCCGGGAAGTATGTGGTATTAACATCATAGCCTGTGGAGCTTCCCAAGCGCCAATCCGTATCCACCACAAAGACATCCAACGGAAAGTCACGACGATGGTAGGTTTTGATGAGGGTATAGATGTTCTTATCCGACAAGGCAGTGAAGCGGGAGTACCACAGTCCCAATGTCTTGACGGGCACCATCTCGCAGGCACCTGTCAGTTTGTTGAAGTCGTAACGGAGTTTGGCGGCATCCCCATGGGGGACGAATATGTAGTGGTCCTGGATCGTATCGGTATAGTCCCAGCCGTTGTTCCGCTCATTGTTGGCGGTATAGGGATCCTCAGTCTTGATAAGGCGAGGGGAGTCGTTGAATGACCAAACGGTGGGGGTGGCGTAGGGCTCAGGGAGGTAACATTCTGCCGTATGGTTAGCCGAACTGGGAGTCCAAATGTTTTCACCGGCGCTGTCCAAAAGCTTCACATCCTGATAAGAGGCGGCACCTTTTTTGATGGATACGGTATAGTACGGGGTAGAGATGAGCAAGAGACCGTTCTGTTCGGTCTGCTTTACCTGCTCGGGAGGTATCCCTGCAAAGCTGTCCCGTCCTGTGACCGAGAAGGTGGGGCGATCCTCAAAGTCACCGTCCTTGGCCTCCTCGAGCCGCAAAAGGGAGGGGGAATACAGCACGACCCGCACATTTCCCTCAATCACCGAGATTACCTCGGGCTCTCCCGTGGTTTCCTCCTCGGTTTCTGGGGGAAGGGGCTCCGCAGGTGACGATCCCTCGGTTGATTCCTTAGTCGGCGTCTCTGTAACAGGGACAACCGTAGTGGCTTCAGTCAAATTCGGCAACGTGTCCTCGCCGTCGGGCTTGGAGGTACAGGCGGCAACTGCGACGATCAGTAGCAGGCAGAGTATACAGAGCAGAAAGGTCAGTTTTTTCATGGTGGCTATCTCCTTTGAATTGACTTTCTGTTGGGAACCAATTTTTTAGATGTTCCCTTTCTTTTTAATCGTTCCTTTACTATGCTTACTCCCCCACCCTTACGGGCGGGGGAGCAGCTCCCATTTGAAAGGAGAGACATGAGCCAAATCAACAGTTCCAAAAGACAACAAAATGGTGCGATGAATTTGTTTTATTCATCAAATAAATGACTATTGGGTTTCTTTCTTTTTCCTAAGCGCTACGGCGGCACCTGTCGTCAGAACAATCCCAGTACAGGTAATCCCTATGGCAGAAGAACAACCGGATTTCGCTACGTTGTCTTCGGTAACCGTTTCCGCTGTTTTCAAAGCTTCCTCGGTAGCAGTCAATCGAGCCACCAGATCATTGACTGCGTTCTGGGTCACGGGACCAGTACGACTGAAAGCTTCAGCTTCAGCAAGAATCTGTTCAACAGCATTTCGCGTTTCTTCGCTTATACCCGACATATCATATGCCTTAAGAGAAGCAATGGCAACATCCAATGCAGTAAAGTCAATACCCGTGGGATTTAAGGCGTTTATTTTTTCCATTAGGAACACGGCTGCCACGGTTACGGCATTTTGCGGAACATCGGCATCCATAAGCCCCAAGGCATTTTCATAAGCTTGTTCGGCCTCAGCCCACGTTTCGGGAGAATAATCCTCTTCTCTGAGGGATGCCATAAGATAAATGGCATCATTTAGCTCAGTACGATCAGGGTTATGGAGAATGATAAGCGTGCAACGGAGAGACAGTTGCAAAGGATTTACTGTCAAGCTTCCATCGGGAATGACAGGATAGCCCTTCAGAACATATGTTCCACCCGAAGTTGTATCAAGTTCCTCCATTTCCCATGTCAAGGTATATCCCGCCGTTTTTCCTTCCTCATCTGAAAACTTGGCCGTTTCGGGCAGTTTTTCGAGGAGTTCCTCTTTGGAGATACCGCGATTCACAACAAGAGTCAAGGGATTGTCTTGTACCTTGATCATCGCGATCTGTATCTCGGGAGCGGCAGATGCCAAAGGTGTAAAATAGACCGATTCGGCGGTAAAAACACCGTTCTCCGTAGCATTGACCCCTACACAACCTTGGATGGCGAACTGATCCGATACGGTTTCGCTGAGCAGTTGTCCGTTGGCTTCAATTCGCAGACGCTTCCCTGCGAGCGTTACACATAGAGTGAATCCATCCAACACATTTACGGTCTTACCTTGAACATCCGGAAGCTGGATCCGTTTACCGTTGCAATATACGTTAAGATTACCTCCTCGCGTAATACCGACATAGAGATGACCATCTCCCTCGGAGGCTTTTATGAAAAAGCCGGCAGAGGCATTTGAACCGCATCCCTCGTTAAAGCGGAAATGACCTGTAGCATGGAAATTTTCGTAGGTCTCAGACGTGTCTATAAAGAAATTCAACAATGCATCGTCAGCGCCGCCCTTGAGTGTAGTTTTTCCGTCTGAGGTACTCCAATTACCCACAGAAAGCACCTTATCAAGGGGTACTTTGGCAAGAGAATGTGCCTCTGAACCGTCTGTGGAAATATCGCTGATGACATAGTGGCGGGTCAAAACCTTACTAATAGAAGCACCTCTGACGGTCGCCACACGGAGCGTGTGGAAGGAAGCTTCACCAGCTTTACCGATGGTGATGGGACCTTCATAAAGAGTAGACTCTGCTGTGGGATACGAACCATCCAGCGTATAGTAGACCTTTGCGCCCTCAACAGGTGGAGTGATCGTCACGGTTTGAGGTCCATCGTAAAGGCCGCTCGCAAGATCAACCGAAGGTACCTCGGGAGGCGTTTCGCTCAATGCGAAGTCACCCTTCAGACGATAAAGCTTACCTTGACCGATCTCAAAAGAATCGGTGAGCTTTCCCTCCGAAATATCCATGGGAATGTACTCGCCCGTATATGGATCCAGATATTCGATCGCTTCAATCCCCGTAGACAGATCCACAAAGAACTCCATATCGGCGCCACGTCGCAGGGACTTATTGAAAAGCATCATATAGGGTTCGGTACCGTCTTTGGCCACCATATAACTGATAACAAATTCTGCTCGGCCGTCGGGGACGATAAAAAAGTCAGCGGGCAAATATTCCACACCTGACACGGCGTTGTCTGTATGATATGCGTGAACTGTATCCAAATTCATGAGCGCATCGGACAGACCTCGGATCTCCCAGTTCAATTCGCTCCATGCGGCGAAAAGCTCGGGATCTCGAATGGTACCGTCTCTGTAGATCAAACTATCTCGGAATCCCTCACCCTCGGTGTCGGAATTTCCGGGGCAGACAAGATTGAACCAAGAAAGCGCCTTGAAGCCATAAGAAAGATAAGCATAAACGTTCCAGCGCATTTCATCAATGTTAGGCATTCGCATGCCGTTCCATGCTGTCGATTGCGGAAAAGCATGGGTTTTAAGTTTACCGTTTTCGTAGGCTACCGAGCGAAGCACTTCCATGTCGGCAAAAATGCCGAGGTTGTTGGCTCTTTCTTGGAAGGGATAATAATCATGGGAGAGGTATGCCAGATTTTCTGCCCCTACCAATTCGACGTAACGCTCAACGTGCTCTCGATATGATCCTCCTAACCAAGCGCTTCCCGCATAGCTGGGGAGGAGATTGGTATAGGGATAGCGGGCAGGATCTGCTTTGCGGTACTCACGCATAATATCCGCAACGCTTTGTAAAGCTGCACCGCCCGGCTCATCTACGATATGATAGCCGATACAATGCTCTTTGCCCGCAGCATATTCAACGCCTACGGCAATATTGGCCGCATCCATGTTGCCATTCATAAGATAGACCATATTTCGCCTGGCATACTGCTCTTCCACGTTGTTCCAATATTCCGCGTCATACATAGCCCCCGCGCCAAAATCGCGTGGGAACATATTGAAATTGATACCGGCTGCGGCCATCTGATCCAACTGCTCTTCGTAACTATCCGTTTCAAAAGAATAGAAGGATACCCATGAACCTATGAGCAGATCATCGGTAGTAACATCATCATTTTTTAGTTTCTCACGATACGCTGCTTTTTTTGCCTCATAATCGGTTTCTTCCGCAAAACTCTGCAAGGGGGGTAAAATAGCGGGTATTAAAGTAGACACAAGCATAACCCCAGCAACTAGCTTACAGAGGGCTAAAAGCCACCCGCTTTTATTTGGATGTTTCATAATTTTTGATATTCCTTAGTACATATATTCTGATATATCCCCGATTCATGTAGACTCCCCCACCCTTGCGGGCGGGGGAGCGGCTCCCTTAAGAAAGGAAGGGTAATTTGTTTGGTTAACAATCCGCCCGTATCCGACGCGGACATCTACCTACCGGTATATCCTTACACTTCAGATTCTTTTTTCTTGCGCAAGGTCAGAGCGGAAGCACCCATAACAGCTACAACTACCAAACCACCAACGGCCACAGACGACTTACAGCCCTTCTTCTTGGGAGGCTCTGTGGGATCGGTGGGCGCCTCGGTGGGAGTCTCAGTGTCGGGCGTAACGGTAGTATCCGACTCGACGGGCTCCGTCTCGATACCGGGAGCCTGTGCACCCAGGGTGGTGAAGCTATACTTGAAACGCTCACCGGGAGCCACGTCACCGCTGACGTAGAACTCCATGATGTCGCCGTCCTTTTGCATATTGTCGCTCCACTTGAAATTCACGGTGAAGTCACCCTCACCGATACCAAGTGCGGAACGGGGGATGGTCACCACCATGGTATCGCCGCTGACGGTGTAGGCTACCTCGGCCGCCTTCTCCCAGTTCCAGCCGCCTGTGGATCTCTCCAGGGTCGCCTTGTCGGCGGTGGGATTTTCGCGGTTGAGCATATACTCAAAGGTCTCCCAGCTCTTGTCATCTTCCACGCCGACCACGTCGATGAACAGTCTCATCCACGCTTTGTTGGTGTAAGGAGTGATGTCCTCAGCGGTCTTGACCATGAAGTACAGGTTTTCAGCGTCGTAGGTCACGCGTGACTCCACGAAGTCGTTACGACCCGTGGTGTTGGTGTAGTGGTAATCCTTATAGCCGTCGTAATCGCGGTGGAGGGTGTTGCCCTCGTAGGCGCGATAGACGGGAGTGACAGCAGACCAGTCGATGGAGGCGGCGGAATCCACCTTGACGGCGCCCGAGGATACGGGCTGGGAATCCATGCCCTTGAACTTGCGGATGTAGGATACCATCTGATTGTAGAAGTGATCCTTGAGCATGCCCGTGGAGGGTTCGATATCGCGGGAGTAGCCGTCGGTGGCGTTGTCGGGCAGGGCGTTAGGATAGCCCCACATATCGGTGGTACGACCCACCTGCCACTCGTTCCAGCCGGTGATGTACACGAAGGTGGGATCAACTTCAAGTACGTACTCCCATTGCTCGGCAATGTTCAGACCCGCCATCACAGCCTCATCCGAGGTGTTGACGCCGTACTTGTTTGTATATCCGCGGCCAAAGACCATGTCACCCGCGTTCATGGGGGTAAGGCCTTGCTTATCCGACCAGTTCTGCGCCACGCAGACGCACATTTCCTCTACATCCTTGGTGCCCCTCAGATACATCTTCTCCTGAGGATAGACCGAGATCCACTTCCATTGTGTATATCTGCGGAAGCCTGCGGGAGGAGCAAAGGTGATGCGGTCAGATACGTCACTTTCCTTGATCAGCTCTTGATTTTCATTGTAAGAGGGATTGATGGGGCGATAGGAGAAAAACTCGTAAGCCTCCTTGCCGCCCTCCAGCTTTTTCAGTTCCTCGGGATAGCCCAGCAGCAGAGGCTTATCCTCCCAGTAGAACCACAGATCCTGATAGAGCCCCTTGGAGTAGATCTTGTCGTACAGCTCCTTGATCTGAATGGCCGTCTCATTGTAGGCATACATATTCAGCATGGCAGAGATCTGCGGAGTCTTGACTCCGTCAGCTCTTGCCTCTGCCCAGACCTCGCAGAGGGTGAGAATGGCGTCGATGAAGTTCATGGTACCGTTGGTGTTATCGAAGAACACCACATCCACGCCCGCGTCGGCCAGAAGCTCGGCTTGCTTACGGAGTACCCAACGATCGATGCCGTTGTTGTAGTAGCCCCACAGGGGCTCATTCCAGAAGCAGTTGGTCTGGCCATTCCATGCGGGATGATAAAAATCGTTCTTTGCCTCGGGGTACTGCTTGAGCAGCTCGGTGACGTTGATAACGTCGCGGTAGGCGAAGGCAGAGTGCCAGGTGTGGTAGAAAATACCTACATACTTCCCTTCGCGCTTCTCGCCCGTTTCTGAGGCATTGGGTAGCACACGGTCAAGACCGTCGGTACCCACCCAGTAAACAGAATCATCGGTGATGAAATCCTGGGCGGTGGGGGCGGTGGGGACTGTGACCTCCGCGTTACCCACAGTACGGGCAACAAGGCTGATGCCAGCTTTGGAAGTGTAGAGATAATGGTTGGCCTTGTCGGAGGCCTGCTCCACCATGGCGACCGTCATGCCCTCGGTGCCGCCGCTGACCACGAACAGATATTCGCCCGCGGCAAATTCACCGCTGAGGGTCGCCCAGCTGCTACGCGACACATTGCTCAGGGCTGCCTTAGCCAAAGGCTGTCCCTTGACGCTTTGGCTGTAGTTGCCGTCCCACTTGTAGAGGGATAGGGTCAGGGTGTTATCTCCCGTGGGAACGGTGGGGATGAACACCTCACAGCCGCCGAAAGCCTTGGTAGCCTTGAACTGTACGCCGTATTTAGCGTCGGCGTTCATCTTGTATTCCACCGTGTCTCCCCAAGGATAGAAATCGGACTCGGAGGGAGCCAGTTCTACGGCATTGGGATCCACGTCGCTGATGGGACCGAAGGGTGCTTCCGCGTCGGATCTGTACTTCAGCCACACAGCGGGGCAGAAATCCGAGATCGCGTCGGCGTGGTAGCTTCTGACGTTCTCACGGGGCTTTTCATTACCCCAAGAGCCCACCTCCTCGGCGGAATTTACGGAAATATTCTTGATGTACAACAGATATTCACCTGCTTCCATATCGTCAAAACTGAAAGTCAAGACTGTATTATCGGGGAAATCTATATAGTCCTTGGAGGCGAGAGGCTCGCCCTTCAGGGTCTTGTCATAGGAAGTGTCCCACTTATACAGGGATAAACGGAGAGAGCCGATATTGTTGTTCCAGCTGGCGGAGGCAAGATCCAACGCGAAAAATGTAGCGGTGCAATTGAACTGGATGGCCGCGTTGGAGGAGATCACCTTGGCTCCGGCAGAAGAATTCTCATCCTGCAAAGCGGCGTCATGAACTGTGTTGGTATTGTTACCGCCGGATACGCTGCCTGCAGGCATGATCTTCATAGAATACAGATTGGGACCATCGCATCCCATGGTGACGCGGATCGTATGCTTGCCTTGGGAAAAATTAACTTGCGCATGCGACGAATCGCACCAGGTTCGCCAGCCGCGACCTGCGATTGTATTTTGCAAACGGATCGGCTCGCCGCCGTCCACGGAAATGTTATAGGTGCCTGTCTTATCAAGCCACCCGAAGGAGAAGCACAGATCATAATCCCCTGCCATCTCCACATTGATTTCAAATTCAAAAAAGTCCCCATTGCGTACACCGTCAAAATATGCGGGGCCCATGGATTTTTCAAGATAAAGATTGCCGCCGAAAGCGGTGCCCTTATCGTCATCGGTAAAAATCTCACCGAAGACGATTTCGGTAGTTTGTGAGCCGCTGACCGAAGTCGCGTCTTCCGCGATGACGGGCAGAACGGCGAAATTGCTCATGATGAGCAAAACGGCCAGAGTTGCTGCCAGAATTCGTTTAAAATTTAGCTTTTTCATATGCGCTCCTTATGATGAAAGACAACCTTGAGCGTACAAGGTATGGAAGATGCGGCAAAAAAATGCAAAGGAGGGGGACAAGCGTCCCCCTCCGAAAATGAATGTCATATGGAGTGTCAGAAGAAACAAATTCTCCAAACGTTTCCATTTAAGGAGATAGACGTTACTGAACGGGATATACGTACAATTCGTAAATGGAGAACCAGTAGTCAACGTTATCGTCGACGGCACTGCGAGTAATCTTGATATAGCGGCCGGTAGCACCGTTCATATCAAATTCCAGCGTGAACGCAACAGGAGACATAGGCTTGCCCTCGCAGGCGCAAACCTCGGTATAATCCTCACCGTTTTCAGAAACGGAAATCGTGAAATCGCCCATAGCGTTCTCCAGCAGGAGATAAATTTTATCCAGTGTATAAACCGCCTCAAGGTCAAGAATCAGATTTGCTTCACCCTTAGGCAGAGCGCACCAACGGGTGTTCTCATCACCGTCGTTTGCGTAAATCGCCTCGTGCTGGGGCTTCTCAACGCTGTCGGCGGAAATGGGCTTATTCAAAGCAATGCTTTCGGGCATGGGTTCAACGTATGTAAACTTGATGCCATACACGTTGGGACCGTCGGAGCCCATGACCACACGAACGGTATGCTCGCCCTCTGTCAAATTGATCTTGACAGGGCTGGAATCGCCCCATGCTCTCCAGTCTGTGCCGGGAATGGTGTTCACAATTTTGCCTGCCTCTGCGCCGTCCACGAGGATGGTGTACACACCGGTGTGATCCAGCCAACCGAAGACCATGCAAACGTTGTAGTCGCCTGCTGTCTTTACGTTGATCTTAAACTCCATCCAGTCATTGGTGCGTACTCCGTCGAAGTATGCGGGACCAAGGTTCTTCTCAATGTGCAGGTTGCCGTCAAAGAGAGTACCCTTGTCAGCATCCTCGTAGATCTCACCGAATACGACCTGAGTGGATTCCTCACCACTCACATCAATAATCGTTTCCTCGTCGGGATTCTCGGGTCTCTCAGCCTTTACTCCAACGGTAATAGTGGCAGCGAAAGCACCTTCCTTCAACTGACCATTGACGTAGGTCTCCAAACCGGCAACAACATCGGTCGCAGGCCAAGCCGTAAAGCAACCGCTACCTGTCAGATACTCAATCTCATAATAAATGTCGCCGCCGATAAAGAGCTCAACGGGAATATCCATCACAAAGGTAGCGTTATCCTGATGGTTTTCGCCGGTGATTGCAAACAAAGGTTCGCCCGCAACAGTGGTTGCGTAGTCGGTGTTCCACTGCCAAACCTTGAAGGACCAGGTGTTGGTATTACCATCGGTGTAAGTAGCCAGATCCATGATGGTGACCTTTTTCAGGATATTCTCACCAATCTGACCTCTCTGACCAAACTTCATGTCGGGGGCACCGCTGAAGGGCGCGCCGGCGGGATCACGGAGGCCAAGAATCAAGGTCTCATCCTTATGGTAAGGAACAATGACCACCTTCAATTCTTCACGGAGACGAACCACAGTACCGTCCTCCAACATAGCCACGAAGCCAACGGTATGTACGCCGCTTTCCAGCTCTGACAGGGGAACCAGAATCTCAAAACGAGAAGCGTGCTCACCGCCGGCGGCCTTAACATCGTCTCCGGTATCAGCTGCAAAATCCTTGTAGATCATCTTGTAGCTATCAATGTAATAGCCAAAGCTCGCAATGGACTGAGTAAATCCAATCCATCCGCGAAGCATCATAGAATCGCAAAGATCGTCCATACCGAAGGTGACTGTATTGTTCTGAGCGGTCAGCTTATCGCCCGCACCGCCGTCCTCGGGGAAATACATCTGGCCGTTCACATAGAAAGTGTCGAAGGAAAGATTGACCTTCCCTGCTGCATCGGGCTCAACGTAAGGAGGATTGACCTTCAACTCATACGCTTCAGCTGCCTCGATCGAATGGAAGAAAGCGACATAGCTCACGTCTACGGAGCAGCCCTCAGGAAGCTCGTAGCGAGCGTAGGCAAGACCGTCAGGCTTATAGGGCTGACCGTTCTCGTCTAATTTGTAACCAGCCTCAATAGGATCAAGTCGGAAGAAGGAAACGTGCTGGCCGTTATAAATGCCTGCATCGATCAGAGATTGGGTATCAAAAATTGCAAGATGCCATTCACCGTCAACAATCGCGGGCTGACGGAGCATAGAACCGTCATCAACAGGAGCAGTTCCGTGAGAACCAATGTAGAGCTGTACGTCTGCGCCAACTGCATCTGCGGTCCGATAACGGATCACCACGTAGCGCGCACCCTTTACATTCGCAAAGGGATACCAATAGGGATCGGGTCCCTTGGGAACTACATGCAGGTATCCGTTGACAACCTCGGTAGCCTCAATCTCATTTGCGCCGGTCAGCGTATTCAAAGCTTCGGCATCAAATACGTTCACAGGCTCCATAGGATCCGCCGTGGTTTGCTCCTCGGTGGGATCCTCAGGCTTATCGGTAGGAGTCTCAGGCTTGTCTGTAGGCGCCTCTGTGGGATCCTCAGGCTCAACAGTAGGAGCCTCGGTGGGATCGTCGGGCTCAGCAGTAGGAGCCTCGGTGGGATCGTCAGGCTCTACGGTAGGAGTCTCGACGGTGGTATCGCCAATCGTGGTGTCTTCGGGGTTCTTATCACCGGTACAAGCCACAGCGGTAATCACCAGAGCGAGCATGAGAATTGCGATCAAAAGCAGTTTCTTCATGGGGGGATTTCCTTTCTTGATTTTTTTAGCTTCAGCTTACGCCGACCGCTTATAGTGTCGCTTCCTTTGATCAAAAAACTTTTGCGATATACGGCATGCAAAGCTTTAGCGTATATATATTATATCACGACATAATTTGCCCGTCAATCCAGTTTTTCTTGCCATTATTGTGTCGCCATTTTACTTTTTTACAGATTTATCTGTTACCCTTCGTGTATGTATAAAAAAGAAGGCTCCCGCCTCTTTCTCCGACGAGTTCGGAGTGTTGAAGCGAGAGTCTCTTCGTTTTCTTTTTTTATTTCAGGGACATAACTTTTGACTTCTTTCCATAATGATTTTGCATCAGATTTGGTTACGTTGACGGTACTCGGTAGGACTGCATCCAATCAACTCCTTAAAATTATGATGGAAGGTAGCCAAGGAAGTGTATCCGCATTGAGTCACAATATCCGCTATCTTGCTGTTGGTATTCTTCAAAAGATAGCAAGCGCGGTTGACCTTCGCGTTTCGGACGTAAGCCGTGTAAGGGATCCCAACCATGGTGCTGAATGCCCGTGATAAGTAAGAGGCGGAGTATCCAAGCTCCTCTGCCACGATCGTCAAGGCGCACGGCGTGTGAATGTTTTGCTCTACATAATACAGGACTTCCCGAAGCATACGGTCTCGTCCCATCAGCTTCTCCTCTTGGGTAGGATCCAATTTCTCGTAGAAAAGAGCGCAAACACTGTACAGGAAACCCTTGATCTTACTGATTGATGAGGATCTATCAATCCCTTTGAGGAGTTCCCAGTACACCGACGGAACATCATGGATCACGGGTGAGGTCAAGGGATACTGCTTGAAACGAGAGGAAACCGTTCCGATCAGTTCAGGAGAAAAAATGCAAACTCCGGCAAGGCTTGTTTCGTCGGTTGATATACTGTGCAAAAAATTTGACTTCACAAGAAGCATATCTCCCTCTTTCAGCTCGTACTCCTCCTTTTCAACGCGCATCTTTATAGTACCCTCGTAAACAAGAATGAGTTCAAAGGTACGGTGCATATGCATAGGAAAACTTAAACCATAGTAATACTCAAGCGAGAAATACTCCGGTCCGATATCATGATCCCAATCGTAAAAGAAATTATGCATGGTATCCTCCTTTCCTCAGCCAATGGCCTCCAGCAACTCTTGGCGGACGCTGTCCAGCGTCTCGGAGGAAAATTCATAATCATCGAAGGTGCGGCAGACCTTGTCGATGAGTGCCAGAGCCTGGGCCTTGTCTCGCTTACCCAGGATGTGGAGCAGCTCGTAGTCAATTGCACCTGCTCGTTGCAGGTGAGCACGGACGCCGTACCAGACCGTATCCCCCATGGGGTAAACCACGTGGCCGTTGCCTGCGGGGTAATTAAGCCCATCGGGATGGTAGTTGGTGTCGTAGCGGCCCTCGGGGTTGTGGACATGGTAACCCCAATGGAGGAAGCCGGGGGCATCGTACTTATAGCACATCCACATGGGCAGACGGCTGGCCGTCAGGGGCAGGTCGATGATGCGGTTCATACAGTAGCCTCCGGGGAAGCCGCAGGTGTAGATCCACATGGTCTCGCCGCAGGCCTGGAGACGCTTGTAGTCCTCGATGTACTTCTCAAACACCGCCTGCTTGACCACCCAGACGTCGCAGGCACCCGCCAGCTCGGAGGATTCCACCGGATCGTTAATGATGACACCGGGGATGCATTTGCGGCAGATGCCCGACAGGGCGCGGTAGGTCAGGCTGTTGGGGAACTGGGGCTCGTCCACCAGGCACTGCATATAGTTCTTCTCCCAACCGTTGCGCTTGATGCACTCATAGGCGCGGGTGAAGTAGATCTTGAGCTGGCGGTAGCCCTCGATGGAGGAGGCGGTGATATTTCTGTCCCACAGAAGGAAGTGATCGGGGTCGTCCCAAACCTTGAAGCGGGCCACGAAGCCGCCCATGATATATTTGAAGCCATGAGACAGAGCGCGGTTGCCAACCAATTCGGCGGCGGTGAAGTCGAAATCCACTACCTTCCCTTCCCCGTCGCGGATGGGTGAACCCGAGGGGATCATGAGGTAATCGTTGCGCATATCGATCTGGTTGTCCAGATAGCGATCCAATATCTCCATGTACTTATCGGAATAGGCCTCCACCTTGTGGTCGTTTGCCAAACGGCCGTAGTAGATCCAGTTGACCATATGGAACTCCGACTCCGGGAGGGCGGGGACACGGACGTTGTAGATCTTGACCGAAACGGGCACGGTCAGGGTCTCGTCACCCATACGGATGGTGAGGTCACTTGCAAACACACCAACGGGAGCATTGGCGGCCACGTTGATACGGACATAGAAAGCGGCTCTGCCCTCCTCTGTTTCCCCTTCGTCCAAAGGGCGGGTGATCTCGTAGACGTCGAAGGGTGCCTTGCGGGTGACGAAATGCTTGACCGATTCGTAATCGGTGGTGCAGAGCATCTTGGCGTCGCTGTTCAGGGGGACTGTGGCGGTCAGGAGTTGGTAGACCACGGCCTCACAGCCCTCCATGGCAAAGTCAGCGGTGATGGTCTCGCCGCCTTTCAGCGCGCAGTCGGTCAGCACCTGAAAGCAGACGTCAGCCCCACGGGGAGCATACAACTCGGCTCTATTGGGGCAAGTCAGCTCAGTGTCGGGATAAATCCATTGATTTTCAGAGAATACTTGGTATTTCATAGGCTGAATCCTTTCGTAGTGGATTTGTTGAAAAAATATCAAACGTATTGCTGTACAAATCAAGCTTCTTCTTACACATTGTAACATACTTTCGACTTGATTTCAAGATGTATCTTGTAAATGAAGCATTAGAATGACAAATATATTTGTATTATACCATGGCCAACATTGCTCGTCAATCCGGTTTATTTTGCAAAAATCGTGTCGATATTTTACCTTTTCAAAATTATATGCCATTCTTAATTTCATGCATAAATTGATAATTGATTGTATCAGAACGCCCCCGCCCCCGTCAAGCGTTACAGGGGGAAAAAGTATCGCTGAAAATTCATAGAGCCGATTTGGTTGACAGAAAAACTGTCTTTCAAATCAGCTCTTTTTTCATGACATGACTGCAATACTTTTTCCTTTTTCCCTTGACGGCTTCGGTGGGTTTTGATGGTGGGAAGGTGTAAAGAGAGAATGGAGGAAAAGAATAGGTTGTGAAAAAGTTGTAATAGATTGTAAAAATTGTGAAAACTTGGAATTGGTTGAAAAGATGTGAAAGTGTTTAGGCTGGGTTGCTTGTTTTCGCTTTTAGAATCTGTTATAATGCAAGCACATAGAAAATCGTGTAGCAGTGACAAGCCGCGATTTCCGCATAGGGACAGAGGTTGCACCAAGGGCGTAGTACGAATCCATCAGCCGTACTATGCCTTTTTTCTATGCTCAAAAAAGAAAAAGAAAGGAGAAGAATGACCACATTCGATCATAAAACATTGGTGAGCGGAGAAGTCAACCTACCATAACAGAATAAGCTGATCGATTTTTCCCGCGGCCCGTGTATTCCCGAAATCAAGAAGGCAGGCGCCGACGAATGGGTGCGGTTTCCCAAGGAAAGTGACATAGATATTTTGGGATTGGTTCATACCGATCTCTGTGGCGTAACCTTCGCGCTTTGCTCCGAGTGGATTACCGAGACCGAAGAAAAGATACGGGAGCTTCCCACCGAAAACCCATCGTTTTTTGAAGTTGAGGAGTATGAGGAGATAGCGGACGAGTATTTGGAGTATTCCTTTTTACTCCTCTATAAAAACGGCTGGATCGCGACACACGCGAAGCGAACCCTCGCCGAACTTTACGCGGAAATTCCTTCCATAACGAAAAAGCATACGTTGCATGAGTCAGAGACAAGCCGCAACGACAAATCATCCTATAGACTTCGCTGTGAATACAAAAAGAGACGCGAGATATGGGACTGAACCGGCGAATACAAGACAGGATAGCCAAGAACATTGTGTAAGCTCTTTCCCCTTTATTCTTACGAACGGTATTATTGTTTTTCGGAGGTAACCAATGAAAGTAAAGATTTATTCAAGAAGCGTAATGGAAAAGCTGCTTGCGGCAGGTAGGATTGAAAATGCCGCCATCATCAGCTTTCACGATCCCGTCGGTTGCGGGCGCAGACGGCTCGAAGACTACAGTCCCATTGACTTTTCGGGTAAGTGCGACCGTGTGATGCAGATCGCCATTCACGATCTTGATCCCGAGGCACTTTCGGATTTCGGTCTGACGGTAGAGTCCTATTTTCCCGAAGCCGAGGGATTGCGGTTTTCACGGATTACCGATACTATCCCAATCAGCTTGTGTATCATAAGGTATTTGACGCCTTAGAGAAATACAGGGCAGACCATATTGGGCACAAAGAACAAAGTTCCAAGTAAAGAGCATCATCTGTCACGCGTGAAAATCTTTGACCAAACGCAAGGCAACGTCGGCGATCTGCTGAACCGTACTACGGTGAATTGAAGTAACGCACAATGTGGGTGGGCAAAGGCGGTCTTATTGAAATCTTGTGATGTGCTCAACAGTCTTGAGGATCTTTGTCAAAATGATTTTGCGGAAATTATGATGAAGGTCAACGCGGTTGTGTGGGCACATGTGGAGTTAACTAATGTTTGTTACGGCGATCCATAGAAAAAGGCCCGAACCGAACAAATCACGTTCGATTCGTGTCCTTTGTGGCGGAGATGGAGAGATATTGAACCTCCTCGCTCCGCTCGGGGCAAGCCGCCCCGGGGCTTATCTTCAACCGATTTCTCTTGCGGCTTGCAGAGATTTCAAGCGGCTCCCCAGCCCCGCCAATAAAAAAGACACCGACGAGCGGTGTCTTTTTTATTGGCGGAGGGAGTGAAACGTAAAACGACCCTTTTTGAATCATCTACATTCCACACCTCCGCTCAAACCCGCAGGGACAAGCCTCACAGGTCATACCGGCATTCGGAAGCCTTGCGTCAGGCTCGTTTCAAATAATAACCCTTGTAGGTGGTGACCA
>JAGAIH010000479.1 GCA_017626655.1 Clostridia bacterium
CTCCTGGGCCTTGGCCGATTATCGCCGCCGCTACACCGCCGTGGCCTACATGGCCGCCGCCATGTCTGTGAAGCAGGAGGAGGTAACGGTGGGCTTTGACCGCCTCCGCGCCGAGGTGGAGGAGAAGAAGCAGGTCATCTCTGCCCTTCGCGCCAAATTGGAGGAGCATACCGTGGCCGCCATCACCCCCACCGAGGGGAGTCTCTGCCTTTTCGACGAGGGGCTGGAGGCCATGGAGATGCGCCGACTCCTCAACCGCGCCGTGGAGAAGTGCGGGCGGCTCTGCGGGGTCTTCTCGGGAAGCGACGAGAGCGGCTACCGCTACGTCATCGGGCGGGGAGATGAGTCCATCGATCTCAAAAAGATGGTAAAGGAAATCAACACCACCCTATCCGCCAAGGGAGGCGGATCCTCCGAGATGCTCCAAGGGTCCTGTACCGCAACGAGAGCGGAGATCGAGGCGGTCTTTGAAAAGTTTTGAAAGACAAATCAAGGTTTGTCGGGCATCATTTCTCTCCGTTGCGCCCATGGACGCACATCATTTGCGGTTTATCGGTAACAGACTGATAAACCGCAAATCGCCCCCCATCTCAAGGAAATCTCCCATGCCCCGGCCCAGCAAGATCTCCTCTCCGACCGCCGGGATAGCCCGCTCCGCGCCTTCCGCGGGTACGTGATCCGCATACCCGACCTCCTCGCGAAAGCGAGGTTTTTTTATTCTTTTTCCCCCGAACCCCTTTACTTTTCGGGTAGAATCCTGTATAATGAAAGAGATAACGATCCCCCCAAGGAGGCCACCATGGAGATCCGTCTGTTCTTCCCCCAAGACTCGGTCATTCTGACCCCCGATACCGTCCAAAGCGGTGTTACGGTCACCCATACCGCCGAAGGCCACGTCCATACCGTTACCCTCACCGCCCTGGAGGCGGGCATCTGTCCCGAGGCGCTGGAGGTGTCCTTCCCCCTCCCCTCCGAGCTTCTGGATCCCGTGGAGTCCCTGTACTTCTACGATGATGCCGCCCATACCAATGATGTGTCGGGGGTATTCGCCTACGCCGACCATACCCGATGCGAGATCGCCCAGCTGGCAGTGTTCAAGAACCTGGCCAACAGCCGTACCCACCTCTGCGGTCTCTGCACCATGCACCGCTTCTGGTCGGCCATCTTCCTGCGGGATGGCACCGTCACCTTCCGCTTTGAGCTGGAGGGGCGGGAGCTGGCCGTGGGGGAGGCCTACGTCATGGAGCGCTTCATGGTGGCCGAGGGGACCGAAAACGGCGAGAACGCTCTCCTGGAGGCCTACGCCGACGCGGTGGCATCCCTCAATCACTGCATTCCCACAGGGGATCTCCCCGTAGGCTGGTGCTCCTGGTCCTGCTTTTACGGGGACGTAAACGAGGACCGCATCCGCACCGCCGCCGATATGCAGGTCATGTACGCAAGTGAAGGCAGACCCAACCTCGTCCAGATCGACGACGGATGGCAGAGATCGGGCTCCTTCTGTGGTGAGTGGGTCACCGACGAGAAGAAATTCCCCGAGGGCATGGCCGCCACCTCGGCCTATGTCCGCGAGCTGGGGCTGACCTTCGGTTTGTGGCTGGCTCCCCTGCTCCTGGACGATCAGTCCGAGTACTACGAGGAGCTGAAGCACCTGGCCATGCCCGAGGTGACTTTGGGGGAGCATTTCCACCCCTTCAACCTGGGGGATCCCGCCTACCACAACCATCTCCGCAAGACCTTCCGCCGCATGGTGGACGAGTTCGGCGCCACCTACTTCAAGCTGGACTTCCTGGCCGCCGCGGTGCGCTACTTCAACGGGAAGGGCCACTTCGTGAGATTCCCCGACGGCTACTGCATCGAGGTGCAGAGAAAGGCACTCCAAGTGATCCGCGAGACCGTGGGAGACGACGTGTTCCTGCTGGCCTGCGGCGCCCAGACCCTTTTGGGCTCCGGCATCTTCAACGGCGCGCGGATGTCCTGCGACATCATCTGGGGCAAGAACAAGGCCCACCCCACCTACTGGCAGATCATGCAGAACTGCCTCCACACCGTGGGCTGGCGGTACTTCTACCACCGCAAGGTCTACGTCAACGACCCAGACGGGCTGGTGCTCCGCGACTGGGACCGCGGGGACGGCTTCAACTGCACCTGGTCGGAGGCCCAGCTCTGGACGGTGGCCATCGCCATGTCGGGCGGGTCGGTGCTGTCCAACGACGAGCTGGAAAAGCTCAGCGACGCCCGCCGCGCCCTCTATACCGAGTCTTTGCCGCCTCTGGACATCCCCTGCCGCCCCGTGGACTTCTTTGAGCGCCCCGCCCCCACCGCCTATATCCTGGAGGTGGACGAAAATACCAAATTCCTGGCCCTCTACCACTTCGGGGACACCATGACCGATCTGGACTTCGATCTTGACCGCGTGGGCATGAAGGGCGCGTTGGTGGCCGATTGCCTGAAGCGCAAGTTCCTCGGCTTCAAGGATGCCATTCATATGGAGAACGCCACCCCCCACTCTGCCGCCATGTTCCTGCTCAAAAGGCCCGCCGATCAGCCCGCCTTCGTGGGCTCGGACGCCAATATCTACATGGGTGTCAACCTGTTCTCCTCGGTCTGGGAAGACGGCAGGCTGACGGTCACCCGCCCCGCGGACACCCATGAAAACGCCGTAGCCTACGCCCTGTGGCCCGAGGGCTATACCCCCGAGGGGAAGATCGTGTGGGCCGAGAACGGCTACACCCTCACCAAGCTGAACTGAAAAAATACACGTATTGGAGATAGATCATGCTGAAAATTGAACGCGACGCGGTTATGAATCTGGACGGCGCCATCCGAGGCGCCCGCAACCCCATGAACAGCTGGGCCAAGTCCGATAGCTTTTACGATGAGAACGGCAAATTCGTCCTCGGCCCCGTGGATATCGACTTTGGCCACCGCCTGGCGGTATCGGGGAGCGACCACCGAAAGTTCCTCCGCCAGGTCTTCGTGACGGTGGACATCACCGCCCCTCTGTACTGGTGGAAGGAATTCGACACCTACAAGGTGGGCACCGTGGCCAACTCCACCTCCACCATGCACAAAATCCACGCCAAGGCCTTTGATCGGGACGATTTCTCCCACGACCGCCTGGACGAGGGCGGCCTGGCCCTCCTGGACGCCACCGTGGCCTACCTGGAGGCCGAGCGGCAGAAGTTCCTGGCCGACAAGGAGAACCGCCAGCCCTGGCACAACATGATCCAGATGCTTCCCTCCTCCTACAACCAGATGCGGACCGTGACCATGAGTTACGAGAACCTCATCAACATCTACTACGCCCGCAGAAACCACAAGCTGGCCGAGTGGCATACCCTGTGCGATTGGATCCTGACCCTGCCTTGCGCGAAGGAGTGGATCTGTATCAAGGATTGATCCTGCGCGGCGAGATACAAAGACACGAGATACGAGATAATATCCCAAAAAGGAGTTCCGCCATGTCCATCACCATCACCCACCCTCAAAACTCCAAGATCACCGTCCAAGCCGTCATCCGCACCAAGAACACCATGTACGCCCTGGGTATCTTCGCGGATCGCTTTCCCGTCCATCTGTACTATGGGAAAAAGTCCCGTAGCGCCGACCTGACCTACCGCTCCCGGGGCAGTTCCTTCTCCCCCTACTACCCCGAGTACGGCGACGGCTACATGGCCACCACCGTCTCCTCCGAGTTCCCCACCTTCGGTATGGGCGACTTCCGCGCCGCCGCCATCCGTGTGCGAGATCTCTCCACGGGGAGCGACGCCACCGAGTTCTCCTTCCGCAGGATGAAGAAGTACAAGGGCCGTGTAGCCATCAACGCCCCCATCTACGGTGAGCTTCCCTACGCCGAGGCGGATGAGAACACCGAGACTCTGGAAATGATCCTGGACGACAAGGTCACGGGCTGTGAGCTTCACCTCTACTACACCGTCTTCCCCGAGTCCGACGTTATTGCCCGCCACATGACCCTCATCAACAAGGGTAAGACCCCCGTCTCCCTGGAGAAGTGCATGAGCCTGTGCCTGGATATCCCCGAAACCAAGTACGGTCTGGATCTCATCAGCACCTACGGCGCCCACGCCCGCGAGCGCCACGTGGACCGCTACAAGCTCTCCTACGGCGTCCACCGCATCACCAGCCGCCGCGGTGCCTCCTCCCACATGGAGAACCCCTGCATCCTCCTCTGCGACCCCAAGGCCACCGAGGAGCGGGGTGAGGCCTACGGCTTCAATATCGTCTACAGCGGTGACTTTCTGGACGAACTGGAGGTGGATCCCTCCAAGAAGACCCGCGTGCTGATCGGTCTGGGGGACGAGACCTTCTCCTGGCGGCTGGAGGCAGGGGAGTCCTTCACCTCCCCCGAGGCGGTCATGACCTACTCCGCCCACGGCATCGGTGAGGTCTCCCGCAATTTCCACCGCTTCACCCGTGACCACATCCTCCCCCCCGAGCCCTACGACCGCCGTCCCGTGGTGCTGAACTCCTGGGAGGCCTTCTACTTCAACATCGACGGCAAGCTCATGGAGGACTTCGCCGCGGGAGCCGCCGAGGTGGGCATGGATATGCCCGTCATGGACGACGGCTGGTTCGGTGAGCGCCGCCACGATCGGGCGGGCCTGGGCGACTGGTATCCCCATCCCTCCCTCTTCCCCGACGGTCTGAAGGCCTTCGTGGAGCGAGTCAAGGCCAAGGGAGTCCGCTTCGGCATCTGGATTGAGCCCGAGATGGTCAACCCCGACAGCGACCTCTACCGCGCCCATCCCGAGTGGGCCCTGGCCGCCCCCGGGCGGGTACCGCTGGAGTCCCGCCAGCAGCTGGTGCTGGACATGGGCAACCCCGCCGTGGTGGACTACCTGTCGGATTCCTTCGCGACCTGCTTCAAGGACGTGCCTCTGGACTACTTCAAGTGGGACATGAACCGCCATCTTTCCCCCGTCTACTCCAACATTCTGCCTCCCGAGCGTCAGAAGGAGGCCTCCTTCCGCCATATGTGCGGCGTCTACGAGCTGTTCCGCAGGCTCCGCGCCCTGTTCCCCCACGCCATGATCGAGAACTGCAGCGGCGGCGGCGGACGTTACGATCTGGGCATGATGAAGTACTCCACCCAGATCTGGTGCAGCGACAACACCGATCCCGTCTCCCGCACCTACATCCAGTACGGAAGCACCCTGGGCTACCCCACCGCCACCATGAGCTGTCACGTGGCCAACCACGACTCCTCCATTGAGGATCCCCGCAAGCTGAACTACGGCTTCCGCGTGGCCCTCAACGGCCCTCTGGGCTACGAGCTGAACATCCTGGGGGCCAGCGACACCGCCAAGGCCACCATGAGCGGGCAGATCAAGGAGTACCGCGCCTACGAGGATCTGATCCTGCGGGGCGACTTCTACCGCCTGCTGGATCCCTTCGCCTGCGGCCGCTACGCCTACTACTTCGCCTCCCCTGACAGTCGCGAGCTGCTGGTGACCTACCTCCAGAATTACGGCGACCCCAAGAAGACGATCTATACCTTAAGGATCGGCCGCGCCGTTAAGGGCGTGACCTACAGGGACACGGTCTCGGGCAAGACCTTCACGGGCGAGGAGCTTCGTAAGGGTATTGCCGTGGAGAGCGATACCGAGGGACTGTATGCCGTGATGTGGCATCTCGTTGCCGAATGAATATACTGTAAGGAGAATACACCATGAAAAAGATCATCCTTCTCGGCGATTCCATTCGCCTGAGCTACCAGCGCCGCGTCACCGAACTGCTGGGTCCCGACTACACCGTCTGGGGTCCCGACGACAACGGCCGTTTCGCCTCCTACACCCTGCGGATGCTCTACGACTACCGCGAGCAGCTGAAGGGTGCTGACGTCATCCACTTCAACTGCGGCCTCTGGGATATGTGCGACCTCTTCGGCGACGGTCCCTTCACCCCCATAGAGGTCTACGCGGAGCAGATGGAGCGGATCGCGAAGATCCTGAAGACCTACGCCCCCGTGGTGGTCTTCGCCGCCACCACCCCACCCTCCCCCAAGATGTGGGGCCACGATCTGGATCGTGTCCGCGCCTACAACGCCGCCGCCATGGCCGCGCTGGAGCCTTTGGGGGTGCTGTTCAACGATCTCTTCACCCCCGTGGCCGAGGATATCGACCGCATGATCTCGGAGGATTTCCTCCACGCCTCCCCCTTGGGCGTCGAGGTACTGGCAAACCGCGTGGCCGACTGCGTCAAAAAGCACGCATAAAACCGATTTTTGCAACTTTCCCGCAAGACTCCAAGCAAATTTTGGAGTTTTTTCCCCTATTTGACCATTTTTTTGAATAATTTTTGCAAAACCTATTGACATCTTCTTGCAAATGGTTTATAATAGGGTCAATCGTTTTCACGATACTGCCCGTGACGATCTGCCACGGGCAGTTCACATTTTTGTTTCTATTCGGAGGTAACAGTTATGAACAGAGTGTTTAACTTTTCGGCAGGCCCCTCTATGCTCCCCGTCCCCGTACTCGAGAAGGCAGCGGCTGAGCTGGTCTGTTACGGCGAGTCCGGTATGTCGGTCATGGAGATGTCCCACC
>JAGAIH010000480.1 GCA_017626655.1 Clostridia bacterium
AAGCCCTTGACAAACCGCTTCCTTTGTGGTATAATAGGCAAGCGGTTTGTGAAAGGGCTTCTGCGAGTGTAGTTCAATGGTAGAATCCCAGCCTTCCAAGCTGGTCGCGTGGGTTCGATTCCCATCACTCGCTCCATCTTTTGTGCCTTTAGCTCAGTTGGATAGAGCAACTGCCTTCTAAGCAGTAGGTCGGGGGTTCGAATCCCTCAAGGCACGCCAACCCCATTGAGGGCGGCCTTGACACATCGCAATATGGTGGGTATAGCTCAGTTGGTTAGAGCGCCAGGTTGTGGCCCTGGAGGTCATGGGTTCGACTCCCACTACTCACCCCATAGAAAAACCCCTTGCATAAGCAAGGGGTTTTTCAACGAAATAAATCCCTTGCGGGATTTGTGAAATGCACTACGTGCGTGAAATACGCCTACGGCGTGTGAAATGCGCCTGCGGCGCGTGGGGGAACGAATTTCATTTCACATCCTGCGAAGCAGGATATTTCACAATGCGCGACAGCGCATTATTTCACATTCGCCGCAAGGCGAATATTTCACTGTCAAGCAACGGATACAACGAAAAGGGCAGGCTGCTCCGAAGAGGGAACAGCCTGCTTTTCTTTATGGGATAAGGGGGGATGGATCAGGGCAGCTTATCCAGGGCGGCGTTGTCACGCTCCAGCTGCTTGGTGATGGTGCGCTCCCAGCCCTTGACGCGGGAGGCGACGGCGGGGGTCTTCTTGGAGGGCAGGAGGTTACGCATGGCGCCGCGGACGTCACCGATACCCGTGGCGTAGGTGTAGTCGAAGGCGATGGTCTCGAACATGGTGTTCAGGATATCGCGGGACTGGGGATCGTTCATGAAGCGCAGGGACAGGGAGTTCTCGTAGTAAGCGGGACGGACGATCTCGTTACTGTTGTAGGCGATGGACTCCATGACCGCCGAGAGCATGGACTGACGGTCCTCGTCGGCGATGGCGGCGGAGATACCGAAGCAGGAGACCTGATCCTGGACGTAGGTCTTGTAGTCGGCCTGCTCCTTGGAGAGCTTGGGCATGGGCACGATGCCGTAGCTGAACTCGGACAGGGGGCCGATGTGGGTCTCGATGGAGAGGAACTGGGTGGTGGCCATCAGACCCGTCCCCTCGGCGAATTTCTCAATGATGTAGTGGTAGCCGATGTCGTCCTGGGTCTGGCCCTGGTAGACGTAGGTACCCTGGTTGACGTAGAGGGCGTTGACCTTCTCGGTCATGTCCACAAGGGCGTCCAGCTGGTTGTTGTAGGCCAGGTAGCCGTCCTCGTCACGGACCACCAGGTGGATATCCGCGGCCACGCAGTAGGCGTCGGCGCTGATGCAGCTACCCGTGATGAAGCCGTAGAAATCGTCTTCGCTGGCCTTGCCGTTACCGTCGGCGTCCACCCAGGTGTCCTCGATGAGGCTGTGCTGGTACTCGAAGGTCCAGTCGCCGTTGGCTACGGTCTCGTACAGATCGGGGATCTGGCGCTCGACGAAGAGGTCGCGGTTGAAGATGGTGAGGTAGGTCAGACGGAACAGGGACAGGGCGGCGGGGGAGGTGGCCAGGAACTGCTTATTGTCTGAGGTGAAGGTCACCATGTTGTTGTAGTCCTGGGACCAGTAGTGCTTGGAGAGGTCGATGTACTCCAGGTTGGAGAGGTTGAGGTAGCAGCCCGAGATGGCGGGGGTGATACCGCAGTAGGTACCGATGATGAAGATATCCAGGGTGCGGTCACCCGACTTGACGGCGTTGTTGATGGCGGCCTGACCGGCAGTATCGTCGGTGTAATCGTTGAAGGCCAGATCCACGCCCAGGGTGGTCTCCACGGCCAGGTTGCGCTCGTAGACGGCGTCCGAGATGGTGCCGTTGCCCAGACCGTCGCTGATCATCTCGTCCTCGCGGCCGGATTTCTTGACGTAGAGGAAGTTGATCTCCTCGCCGCCGTAGTCCAGCTCGTCGGGTAGCTCGCAGAGATAGTCGGTGTTCTCGGTCTCGGCCTCGGTGGAGGCGTCAGCGGTGGTGACGGCGGTGGTCTCGCCCTCGTCGCCGGTTCCGCAGGCGGTCAAGGGCAGGATTGTAAGGGCGGCCAGCATGAGAGCCAGCAGCTTGGTAAGAGGGGATCGCATGGAAAAGTCCTCCTGTTCTTGGGATGGCTTCATTATACCACAGTCGAAAGCGGTTGTCAAGGAAAACCAGCCTTGGGTGAATGTAGAAAAATACCGCCCTCCTTGCGGCAAATTGCACATGGAGGGCGGTTTGAGAGATTAGTTACCTTGCTCCAGCAGGCGTTCGAAGGCCTTCTCCTGGGTACGGAGAGCCGACTGCACCTGTCTCTCCCACTGCTTGGAGCTGGAGGCCACAGGGGCGTTGGGCTGAGAGATGATGCCGCGGAGGGTGTCGCGGATGCCGGCGGTGCTGGTGGCGTAGACGAAGTCGAAGGAGATGGAATCGAACATGGTGTTCAGCACCTCGCGGGACTGGGGATCCTGCATGAAGCGCAGGGACAGGACCGAATCGTAGTAAGCGGGACGGACGAGGTTGTAGCTGTAGTAGGACATAGCCTCCAGGGTGGCGGCCAGCTGCTCCTGGCGGGTAGTGTCACCGATGGCGGCGGAGATACCGAAGCAGGAGACCTGGTCCTGGATATAGGTGCCGTAGCCGTCCTGGTCCTTGGTGAGCTTGGGGATGGGGGCAATACCGTAGGTGATATCGGCCAGATCCTCAAAGTAGGTCTCCACATGGTCGAACATGACCGTAGCCATGACCGCCTTCTGCTCGGCGAACTTTTCAATGGGTACCTCAAAGCCCTCGTTGTAGCTGTTGGCCAGATAGGTTCCCTGGGCGTTGGCCAGAAGGCTGACCTTCTCGCCCATGGTGATGAGGCGGTCCAGCATACCGCTGTTGTACACAGACTCACCGTTCTCGTCACGGGTCACCAGGTGAATGTCGGAGGAAACGGCGTAGACGTCCATGTCGGTGACGGCGCCCACCACGAAGCCGTAGAAGTCCCCGGCGCTCTCGTTGCCGTCACCGTCGGAGTCCACGTAGATGTCCTTCACCAGGCTGTACTGGTAGTCCAGGGTCCAATCCCCGTTGAACACGGCCTCGTAGAGGTCGGGGATCTGGTGGTCGGCGAAGAGGTCGCGGTTGAAGATGGTGATGTAGCCGCGGCGGAAGATGGAGATGGCGATGGGGGAGGTGGCCACGAACTGGAGGTTCTCGGAGGTGAAGGTCATCATCTCGTTGTAGTCCTGGTTCCAGTAATGCTTGGACAGGTCGATGTTGTCGAAGGCGTTCAGGTTCAGGTAGTGGCCCGCCAGGGTGGGGGTCATGCACATATAGGTGCCCAGGGTGAAGAGATCCACGGTCTTATCACCTGCCTGGACCAGGTTGGCGATGGTGGGGACGACCTCGGTGTCGTCGTTCTTGGAGGTGTAGCCGAACTCGATGCCCAGCCGCTCCTCTACCGCCACGTTGCGCTCGTAGACCGCGTCGGAGATGACGCCGCCGCCCAGCTTCTCGCACTCCAGCTCGTCGGTGCGGCCGGTCTTGTTGACGTACAGGATGACGACGTCGGTGTCGTAGTTCAAGCCCTCCTCCAGATCCAGGGTGTAGTTGGGATCGGGGGTCTCGGCCTCGGTCTGGCCGTCGGTGACGGATCCGGATTCATCGCTCTCTCCGTCGGGAGTCTGCTCACCGGTGCCGCAGGCGGCCAGGGACAGAAGCATGAGCAGGGACAGGAGCAGGGAAGCAAAGCGTATCAGGGGGGAATGCATAGGGGATCCTCCTTGTTTTTGATTGTACTCTATTATATCATAGGAAAGGGAAGTTGTCAAGGAGAATTTGGAAAATGGAAAGGTGGGGAAATTGCAGGCCACCTCTAAAAACCACTCCAAAACGAGCAGAAGATAGAGAAATAAGGCTCAAAAAGCAAAAAAAGGATTTGCGTCCTGCATCCATCCCCCGAAGGGGGAATACGGGTACGCCGAAGGCGCAGTTACCCTATGACAG
>JAGAIH010000481.1 GCA_017626655.1 Clostridia bacterium
CCATGGAGAACATCATGCCTTCCCTGGAGACCAAGTCCCGCCGTGTGGGCGGTTCTACCTATCAGGTCCCCATGGAAGTTCGCCCCGAGCGCCGTCAGACCCTGGGTCTGCGCTGGATCACCCAGTACAGCCGCGGCCGCAGCGAGAACACCATGAAGGAGCGCCTGGCTGCTGAAATCATGGACGCTGCCAACAACACCGGCGCATCCGTGAAGAAGCGCGAGGATGTCCACAAGATGGCCGAAGCCAACAAGGCTTTCGCTCATTTCCGCTGGTAATCAAGGAGACAATCAATGCCTAGACAGTATTCCCTGGAAAATACCAGAAACTTCGGCATCATGGCTCACATCGATGCCGGTAAGACCACCACTACCGAGCGTATCCTGTTCTACACCGGTAAGAACTACAAGATCGGTGAGACTCACGACGGTTCCGCTACCATGGACTGGATGGCTCAGGAGCAGGAGCGTGGTATCACCATCACTTCTGCTGCTACCACCTGCTTCTGGAAGGGCTGCCGTCTGAACATCATCGATACCCCGGGCCATGTGGACTTCACCGTTGAGGTGGAGCGTTCCCTGCGTGTTCTGGACGGTGCCGTCACCGTTCTGTGCGCCAAGGGTGGTGTAGAACCCCAGACCGAGACCGTTTGGCGTCAGGCCGACGAGTACAAGGTCCCCCGTATGATCTACGTCAACAAGATGGACATTATGGGCGCCGACTTCTACAGAGTTCTGCAGATGATCGACGAGCGGCTGAAGTGCAATGCCGTGCCCATCCAGCTGCCCATCGGTTCCGAGGCCTTCTTTAAGGGCAACGTGGACCTGCTGACCATGAAGGCAAACGTCTTCTATGATGAGCTGGGCAAGGATGTCCGCGTGGAAGACATCCCCGAGGATATGGTTGACATCTGCGAGGAGTACCACGAGAAGCTGATGGATGCCGTCACCGCTTTGGATGACGATCTGGCCATGAAGTACCTGGAAGGCGAGGAGATCACCGTTGAGGAGATCAAGGCCGTCATCCGCCGGGCCACCATCGCCAACGAGATGGTTCCCGTTGTCTGCGGTACTTCTTACAAGAACAAGGGTGTTCAGGAGGTTCTGGACGCTGTTGTGGACTATATGCCCAGCCCCCTGGATAAGAAGGGCATCAAGGGCGTGAACCCCGAGACCGAGGAAGAGGACTTCCGTCCCGCTTCCGATGAGGCTCCCTTCTCCGCTCTGGCCTTCAAGATCGCCACCGACCCCTATGTTGGTAAGCTGTGCTACTTCCGTGTATACTCCGGTGTTCTGGAGAAGGGCAGCACCGTCCTGAACTGCACCAAGGGCTGCAAGGAGCGCCTGGGCCGGATTCTGCAGATGCACGCCAACCACCGGGAAGACATCGACGTTGTTTACGCCGGTGACATCGCCGCTGCCGTCGGTGTGAAGAACACCACCACCGGTGATACCTTCTGTGACGAGAACCATCCCATTATCCTGGAGTCCATGGTCTTCCCTGAGCCCGTTATCGAAGTCGCTATCGAGCCCAAGACCAAGGCCGGTCAGGAAAAGATGGGCATCGCCCTTAGTAAGCTGGCGGAAGAGGATCCCACCTTCCGGACCTATACCAACAAGGAAACCGGCCAGACCATCATCGCCGGTATGGGCGAGCTGCATCTGGAGATCATTGTGGACCGCCTGCTCCGTGAGTTCAAGGTGGAGGCCAACGTTGGCGCTCCCCAGGTTTCCTACAAGGAGACCATCCGCAAGGCTGTGGATCAGGACACCAAGTATGCTCGTCAGTCCGGTGGTAAGGGCCAGTATGGTCATGTTAAGATCAAGGTTGAGCCCAACGAGCCCGGCAAGGGTTACGAGTTTATCAATGCTGTTGTCGGCGGCGCCATTCCCAAGGAATATATTCCCGCTGTCGATGCCGGTATTCAGGGCGCAATGGAGGCAGGCGTATTGGCCGGTTACCCCGTTGTGGACGTAAAGGTTACCCTGTACGATGGCTCCTATCACGAGGTCGACTCCTCCGAAATGGCATTTAAGATTGCCGGTTCCATGGCATTCAAGGAAGCCTGCCGGAAGGCCAATCCCACCATTCTGGAGCCCATCATGAAGGTTTCCGTCACTGTTCCCGATGAGTATATGGGCACCGTTATCGGTGACATCACTGCTCGCCGCGGCAACATTCTGGGCCAGATCACCCGTACCGGTGCCGTCCAGATTGACGCCAACGTGCCTCTGGCGGAAATGTTCGGCTACGCCACCGACCTGCGTTCCAAGACTCAGGGCCGCGGCAACTACTCCATGGAGCCCAGCCACAACGCCGAGCTGCCCAAGTCCAAGACCGACGAGCTGATCAAGGCCCGCTCCAGAGATTAATTTTTCGAAAAACGGAAATTTTCTCTTGTGTTTCCGCATGATTTATTGTATTATGTACATGATGTGCGGAAACACATATCGCCAAAACTGTTTGTAATTTATATTCATTTTATCAGGAGGAATATTTCAAATGGCAAAGCAGAAGTTTGAAAGAACCAAGCCCCATGTTAACATCGGCACCATTGGTCACGTCGACCATGGTAAGACCACGCTGACTGCCGCTATCACCAAGTGGCTGTCCCTGCAGGGCAAGGCTCAGTTCGAG
>JAGAIH010000482.1 GCA_017626655.1 Clostridia bacterium
CATCAAGGGCGCCCGCGTCCACAACCTGAAGAATATCGACGTAGAGATCCCCCGCGACAAGCTGGTGGTCATGACGGGTTTGTCGGGCTCGGGTAAGTCCTCCCTGGCCTTCGACACGATCTACGCCGAGGGCCACCGCCGTTTCGTGGAGTCCCTGTCCTCCTACGCCCGTATGTTTCTGGGGCAGATGGACAAGCCCGACGTAGACCTCATAGAAGGGTTGTCCCCCGCCATCTCCATCGACCAGAAGACCACCTCCAAGAACCCCCGCTCCACGGTGGGTACCGTCACCGAAATTTACGACTACCTCCGTCTGCTCTACGCCCGCGTGGGCACCCCTCACTGCCCCGTGTGCGGTAAGGAGATCAAGCAGCAGACCGTGGATCAGATCATCGACAAGATCCAGACTCTGCCGGAGGGCACCCGCTTCATGGTGCTCTCCCCTGTTGTACGCCGTCAGAAGGGTATGCACGAGAAGGTGCTGGCCGACGCCAAGAAAAAGGGCTACGTCCGCGTCCGCGTGGACGGGAGCATCTACGATCTCTCCGAGGAGATCAAGCTGGACAAGAACAAGAAGCACACCATCGAGATCGTGGTGGACCGTCTGGTCATGCGGGAGGGCATCCGCGCCCGCCTCTCCGACTCGGTGGAGAACGCCCTGGCCGCCGCTGACGGCTACCTCATGGTGCTGACCGTCCCCCGGGACGGGGAGGAGGAGCAGGAGATGGTCTTCTCCCAGCACTACGCCTGCGAGGAGCATGGCATCTCCTTCGGCGAGCTGGAGCCTCGGATGTTCTCCTTCAACAACCCCGTAGGCGCCTGCCCCCATTGCGCGGGCATCGGCGATATGCAGAGGATCACGGTCAAGAAGCTGATTCCCCATCCCGAGATGACCCTGTGGGAGGGCGCTATCCAGGTCAACGGATTCAAGACCCTGGACCCCGCCAGCTGGAACGGTCCCCTCTTTGAGGCAGTGGGCAAAAAGCACGGTTTCCGCATGGATCAGCCCATCAACACCTTCACCAAGGAGGCGTTGGATGTCCTGTACTACGGCTCGGGGGAGGACACCTACACCATCACCCGCCATTTCGGTGACCGCGCCACCCACCAGACCGTGAAGTTTGAGGGCGTGGTGGGCATCATGGAGTCCCGCATCCGTCAGGGAGGCTGGGGCACCGACAGCTACGAGGAGTTCGTGGAGGACGCCCCCTGTCCCGAGTGCCACGGCAAGCGGCTGAATCCCATGGTGCTGGCGGTGACCGTCGGCGGGCTGAACATCGACGACTTCTGCGCCATGTCGGTGAAGGAGGCTCTGGACTTCATCACCAATCTGCACCTGGAAGGCTCCGAGGCAGTCATCGCCCGCGAGATCGTCAAGGAGATCAAGGCGCGCCTGAGCTTCCTGGTCAGCGTGGGTCTGGACTACCTGACCCTCTCCCGCAAGGCGGGGACCCTCTCGGGTGGCGAGGCCCAGCGCATCCGTCTGGCCACCCAGATCGGCTCGGCTCTGGTGGGGGTGCTGTATATCCTGGACGAGCCGTCTATCGGTCTGCACCAGCGAGACAACACCAAGCTCATCGCCACCCTGAAAAAGCTCCGCGATATCGGTAACACCGTCATCGTGGTGGAGCATGACGAGGAGACCATGGAGGAGTCCGACTACATCGTGGACATTGGCCCCGGGGCGGGCATCCACGGCGGTAAGATCGTCTCGGCGGGTACCCCCGCGGAGGTGGCGGCGGACGAGAACTCCATCACGGGCGCGTACCTGTCGGGGCGCAAAAAGATTGAGGTTCCCTCAAAGCGCAGACCCGGCAACGGCTGTTGGCTGACGGTCAGGGGCGCGGCAGAACACAATTTGAAGCACATCGACGTGGATATCCCTCTGGGCAAGTTCGTCTGCGTGACGGGGGTGTCGGGGTCGGGCAAGTCCTCGTTGGTCAACGGCATCCTCTACCCCATCCTGGCCCACGATCTCAACCGCGCTGTGACCTATCCCGGTGAGTACGATTCCATCGAGGGCATCGAGCATCTGGACAAGGTCATCGCCATCGATCAAAGTCCCATCGGACGCACCCCTCGGTCGAATCCCGCCACCTATACCTCCCTGTTCAACGATATCCGCGATCTCTTCGCCAAGACCCAGGACGCCAACGCCAAGGGCTTCGGCCCCGGGCGGTTCTCCTTCAACGTCAAGGGCGGCCGCTGTGAGGCCTGCGAGGGCGACGGCGTGAAAAAGATCGAGATGCACTTCCTCCCCGACATCTACGTCACCTGCGACGTCTGCAAGGGCAAGCGGTACAATCGGGACACCCTCGAAGTCCACTACAAGGGCAAGAGCATCTTCGACGTGCTGGACATGACCGTGGAGGAGGGCTTGACCTTCTTCGACGGCCTCCCCAAGATCAAGCGCAAGCTCCAGACCCTCTTTGACGTGGGCCTGGGCTACGTCAAGATCGGTCAGTCCTCCACCACCCTGTCGGGCGGTGAGGCACAGCGCGTCAAGCTGGCGGCAGAGCTGGCCAAGCGGGGCACGGGCAAGACCATCTATATTCTGGACGAGCCCACCACGGGTCTCCACACTGACGACGTGGCCCGACTCCTCACGG
>JAGAIH010000483.1 GCA_017626655.1 Clostridia bacterium
AGCGGCACTTTTTGACGGTCAGACCGACGAGGGCGAAATGGGTGTGACTTACGCCGAGCTTGATGCGTTTCTTTGCGGTAAAGAAATTCCAAGTGAAAAAAGAAAAATTATTGATAAGCTTCATCATCAAAGCGAGCATAAAAGAAAGGAAATTGCTGTTTACGGCAAATAAAATGACGGCATTGGTTTTACAATGCAAGGTGAAACCAATGCCGATTGGCGTATGGGCGAGCATATGAAGAATAATATTTTGATTATAAATGAAGATGAAAAAGAGGCAATCGAACTCAAGCATCGTCTTCAAAGTACTACTACAAATGTATTTTGTTGTTTTACGATGCAGGATGCTCTAACTTGCTTTGTAAAGCATGATTTCTGTCTCATTATTCTTGATGCGAATATGTCGGCGAATGATGATCACAGATTATTAAAAGCAATGAGAACATCAAAATCAACACCAATTTTGATCCTATCAACGCAAAGCGACCATTCCGGTCGTATTCACGCATTGCAGGCGGGAGCACACGCATATCTTGGGCATCCGTATTCGCATGAGGAATGTATGGCACAGGCACACTCTCTTATGCAGCTATATCTGGATTCATCTCCGAATATAGGCACTTGTTATACTTTGGCGTTTGGGAACGACCTGGTTATCGATCCGTCAACAAGACAGGTGTTTTTGCATGGCAATGAACTAAAAATGACCAGAAAGGAATTTGATTTGTTGTTTTGGTTAGCAAGCAATCCCGGACAGGTGTTCAGCAGGGAACAATTGTACGACCATGTATGGGATGATCAATCTGCGTTTAATGTTGATGGTGTAATTAGAACGCATATCAGTGCTCTCAAACAAAAACTATCGACATCAAACGGTGAATACATAAAGAATGTTTGGGGAGTAGGGTATCGCTTTAATAAATCGGAAGGCGACAAGTGATCTATGCTTGCCGCCATTTCTTATTAAATTCTTATTATTTCTTGATATTTTCTTGATTTTTATATGTTATACTATGTTCACGCAAAAAAGTAGCCCTGCGGCTACTTTTCAGCATTATTGGTTTGAGGTACTGTATCGAGTAAGGCTTGTGCCGTCGCTTTGATAACTTCAAGGGAGCGGGGATCGAGCTTGTGCAGCTCTCGTATAATATGCTCCAGATCGGAGTCTTGTTCCTCTCTTTCGGGATAGAAGATCAAATTCGGATCAGCAGAGGACTCTCGAATCATAGCAAAAAGCGTTTCATATTTTGGCTTGTTGCCCTCGTTTTCAACACGGTATATGTAGCGTTTGGTCTTGTCAACTTTTCTTGCGAATTCCTCAACCGTAAAGCCGGATTTCTGACGCGCTTCCTTCAACACATCGCCGAGTTTATCCGGAATGTCATTGTATATATGTCCCATTAGTTCACCTCCCATAATATTATACTACTTTTATTTCACTTGCGTAATGGTCTGGCATTTCAATTTTCGAGGACATACTATGCCACTATATAAATGACAAATTGAATATTGAGCATAACCGCCAATAAAAAAAACGATGTTTTGGCGGTGATTCCTCGCGCGATCCTTCCAAATTCACGTTGCAGATTGGAGGGATCATTTTTTATGCGCTGGTCGATTTCTCGGAAACCGATTCCGATTAAAAGCAGCGGATATGAATTTACACCCTAATTCATATTCGCCACAAGAGGGAAAAGATAAAAACAGCCTTGATTGTATCTTTGACCTCTTGCGGCACCAAAGATGGCACATCAGTCCACCTCTATAATGAAATAATAAAAAATGCACTTGTCATGCGATGTCAGCGTACATCGTATGACAAGTGCATTTTTGCTTGCGAAAAATATCGATTTGTACCCATTCGTGCCCCTCCTTGTCGAGTTTTGATAGCAAACCAATTCAAATCAAAATTCAAATTACAAGGAGAAAAACATGATTAAAAGAAATGAAGGCTTCACCGAGCAAGAAAAATTACAGAATCGTTTTACCGCATTTATTATGACTTCTATGAGCAGGGCTCGTATTGACTATTTGAGAAAAGAGAAAAGTCGCACACAGTATACATACGAAATGGAAGATGAAAAAATGGCACTCATCCCCGATGGCACGGATTTTATGGCCAAGCTTTGTGATTCCGATGCACTGGTGTATGGGCTTAAGCAACTCGATGACCGCGAGCGGTTTGTGATTTTAGCAAGAGTCCTTGAGGAAAAGAGCTTTGATGAGATTGCGGACAAGCTTGGGCTCAAGTACAAAGGAGTTGCCGCTGTCTACTATCGTGCAATCGCAAAACTAAGAAATATACTAGGAGGAAACTGATATGATGAATTTTAAGGAAATGATGATTAGAGCGAAAAGAGGAGAGAACGAGGCACAGGAAGAACTGCTGAGGATGTATCAGCCGTTACTTTCAAAAGAAGCAATTGTTGACGGCGTGTTTGACGAGGATCTGTACCAAGAACTATGTTTTAGGTTCATTCGTTGCCTTGAAAAATTTGAAGCATAATCAATAAAAACAGCGGGAGCATCAAAAATTGATACTCCCGCTTAAAAATTGCCTAAATACATATTGAAGCAAGTCTTTCAACCGCTTCTTCCATCGAAATGACGGTTATTCTTTTTGCCAAATTCCCAACGAAGGAGATCTGCTCGCCGTTATCGTCACAAGCAAAGCTATGCTCGGACTCAACGGCGGCGTCAATCTCCTCAAGGTAGATATATATGTTGCTTTCGCGGTCGATATAGTACCTTGAGCCGCTGTCGATCTCGCATCCATTAGTGACGAGGTGACACCCTTCGGGGAGCTGCATCATCATTTTTCTTTTGCTGTCGGTAGGGCTTAGGGAGAAGTCCATTGGTCTCCAGCCCCAGTCTCCAAACATAGAAAGCTGTCGGCTGTCGTGAGATCTCTTGATGTATTCAAAATGCTCACTGTCAGCCATAATCATTTCACCGATACGGCGTATGTTGTTTTCAACAGCAAGCATATCAATATACTCAAATAGTCTGTGCTCATTGAAATAACCTGCGCTGATATTTACTGCGGCAGTTTTGAGGTAGGGAGCAACAACAGAAATATCGCTGAAGCTTCCGTGATTTTCTTCAAAGCCGAAGCCCAATACGAAATCGGTGAATTCAGGATTATCGCAACCGTAGAAAACAGCGTCGTTACTTCCGCGTCTATCCATTTCAATGATGTAATTAACCTCCGGCTTTATCTTGGATGCAGTAAATTTATTAGCACCGCGACCGCCCACTTCTTCGTCCTCACAAAACAGTACGTGGCATTTAAAGTCACGTATCAGTTGCATAATCATATAGACGCCGCAACGGTCATCACCGCCGATTCCTTGAGGTGACATCACGTACCGCATATCCTCCGAGAAACAGATGATCTCCGCTTTCTCATTGTGAACGGTATCAAGGTGTGCCACAAGAAGAACAGGAATGTTTCCTTTGGCATAGAGAAAGCCCTTTTTGTTGAACGTCGAGTAGCCTAAGTCTTGCAGATGTAGGTCAAGATAGTTCTTAAGTGAGGCTTGATCCATACGGATTATGTCTTTCAATTCGTTTACGTCATAGTTCATTTACGTTACCTCCGTTCCGACAGGGTGGATTGCAGCGTGGTGGCAAAGCGTATTGCCGATAATGGCGCAGACATTCCGCACACTGCAAGCGAAGCAGGGCTCCTGAGAAGCGCTATAACACTCGGGGCATACCTCTATCAATCTGCCCTTACGGTCGTAAGCGGGATACATCGTTTCCCGACAAATTCTACCGCAGGCTGTACAGACGTGAAGACACGTATTACAGTGAAAAGCGTTCTCAAGATATCTTGTTTGTTGCCTTGGCAGTGTTTGTCCACAATCCTGACATACAACTAATTCATTACAACCGCATTTGATACCTCGGTGTGCAATAAACGGTAGACCGCAGCAAACGCATATCGGTTTCTTACCGATTATCATTGCCGCTTTTTCAGGCGTACCCTTAATAAAAGAAAGGTTGCCTTGGTAGTCGTAGTCGGGGTACTGAGCACTTTCTTCTGCCGATTCTATGCTGTTTAGATCCTCTCGCTTTGTTTTCAACACCCACAGATTGGGAACGCCGAGACAGGTTGCAAGGATCTTATGCACAAGCGAGCGGTTTTGCTCGTTGATCTCGTCAGAAGCGTTAGGATAAAGTCTGGATTGAAACAGACAAGCATCCTTGTAGAAAAACATTTGCCTTGTTCTTCTCGGTGCTCTGTAATAGCATTCGGTCACGTCGGGATCGACCGTAAAGAAAATCATACTCAAGGAGTCGATCATATATGACAGAGTACCGCCCTGATACGAGCCGTCATTGAGATTGTGGCAAGAAGTCCATGTGTTGTCCTTGTTAGACATTTCAAGAAAGTCGCAAGGGTGAACGGAAAGCACCGCTGTTCTCGGTATCTGTATTGGATTAAGCGCGTCGGAGAGCTGTGCAAATACACTATTATATCTTTCGTGCTTGTCCAAACCGAATTTGCGACAGATTTTGCCGATGATACGGCTTGTCTTTTCTCCCGAAGCACACTTGATTTGAGCGTGCTCGCGGATAATTGACAATGCACCCTCGGAGAGTGTACTGCTGTATTCACTGATCGCCGCATCAAAAGCAATACGAAAATAATCAGTACTTTGAGCGGGAACCGAATCCTCGGCAATCCCAAGCATTGAAAAGACAATTTCATTGATAACATCACGCTCAATGTCTCGCCCTTCCTTGAACTCAATTACAACAGCTTTCGCATCTTCATTCCAATTAGGATGAAGCCGTAAGAGATTTATGAGGTCATTTTTTGCCTCTGCCCATTGACGTAGGTTCTCCATAACTCCTTCCTCGGAGAAGGATTTTTTATACTTATACATAACCTCGTAAAAGGCGTTTTTTAATTCTTCCATTTTACCATTCCTTTCGTTTAAGTTGTGAGGGAGAAGAGAAGTCCTCTCCCTCATTTTTCTTTACCAGACAGAATGCTGGGTTTGTCTTACCTTGTTCGCGGATGCAGTAAGCTGTTCAAGCTCTTCGGTATCCTGAACATCAAGGTCAATGACCTCGGCGGCAATATTGTCGTTGTTTGAGAACACTCCTGTTACCCGACAGTTCTCAACTATAACTGTTACGTCGGCAGGAAGTATCATACGATAGCCCATGTCATAAAGACTGGCGGCAATCGAAACATTCAACATGCCTTCCCGAGATACGTCGCCCAAGGAAAAATCCGAAAGGTCATATTTCTCCCATCCGGTTCTTGCTTGGTTTACACATTTAGCCATAGCCAAAATATCCTGTCTTCTGGCTCTTTCTTTTTCATTCGTCACGCTGCTTCACGCTCCTTTCTTTGCTCGACACCTTTGCCGAAATTCAATTCATAGACGATGGCTCTGATAGCCTCATCATCGTCCCATCTTGCCGTTGCCGTTTCCCGTGTCGGTCCCTCACCGTAGTGAACGGATACCACACCGTTGTGTATCTGCAACAACACATCCTTTTTCCCGGCGCAAACGACCGCTAAATTTCCTAACTGCTTCATACAAGCTCCTTTCTCATGCCGCTATACGCTCGGGTGCATATACGACCTGTTGCTTCCAAAGATCAATGAATTTTTGAAGCTTTGGTGGCGGGGGATTATTATTTTGTATTCTTGCCTGAGCAATATCGCCTTTTTTGATTTCAACCGTGCAGTAGGGTTTCTTCGGTGCCGAAGTCTTGCGGATAAAGAGAATGATACATTCTTCCTTTACCATCGAACTGACATACCTGCCTACGCAGTGATGAAGCTTATCTCCCTCACGCGCAATGTCCTTTGAGGAGGCAGGCGGCAAGACCGTAAAACCGAGCTTATTGAAGCCGTACCTTTCCATCAATCCGCCAAACATTTTAGCTAGCTTTCGGTCATATGCTGCTGAGGTTTCTGCCTTTGTCAAATCATTCACCCGATCGTGTGCTTCTCTGAGATTGTTGGGATAAAGAACGAAACTGCTCTTCATATCATGTTCAAGCGCCTCACTCATAAGAAGATAATCCTTATAATCGGAAAGAACATTTGACACACCGGAGTATATTCCTTTATTATAGGCAATTCTTCGGTAAGTGTTATACTGCTCTGTGGCGTATTTCATCAGCTTGTACGGTGTCATGAACCTCAGCGGGACAGTGATATAATCACTTTGGCTTACGTCGGTTCGGGAACACCACTTCATAAGTTCCATATCGGGTACAACCCCTTCATTCAACATTCCTTTTATCATATCGAATTGTTGTATGCCGGGATCGACTTGACGGAGAAACGCAATATGTTTTTTCTCAACACCAAGCACCTCCGTGATCGTTTTGCCGTTTACGTTAATTAACTTTTCCCAGGAACGATAGTGATGACCGCCTGCATCTCCATAAACAATATAGGTAGCAAGACGAACGAAGCCCAGCTTTACAAGGTACTCAAGCACCGGATACGATGAGTAAGTACGCAGGTAATGCGGCATATACAGCGGGGTTGGATCCTGATAATAGTATTCCTTTAATGCGCTATATTGCCAAGGTGTTCCTTTGAGTGCCTTATCAAGATTTTTGTGATACAGAAAACCGCAAAGGTCGTTCTCAAAGTAATAACACCAACGGTTAAAACGAGGTCTGTCACCGCGACACCAAGGTGTTAACGCTCCGTGAGTATAAGAATGGTAGAAACGATCCCATTTCACGATTTTGTTGCCATCCCAGCAAATCAAAAGACGTGCCGTTTCATACACATTAAAATCGGGAATATCGCACTTATGGTAGCTTGCATATGCTTTCATAAAACGAACGACTATCTCGTTTTCTCCAACTCGCTGTATGACCTGAGCAGTAGAACGGTCGTGGAAATGACCTCGCCTACCACGGCTCTTGAACGTAACGGCTCTTTTGCATTTTGGACAAAAGCCTTTATCGTTGTTTTTCTTGCCTACCACCTCGACCTCTTTTTTACATGCCGTGCAATAGCCCTTCATGGGAGCCTTGCGATTGTGGTAATCGTAAAAAACGTAGTGGGGAAGTGTTTCCAGATGCATAAAGGTGTTGATGTCACGAGGAAGTGCTTTGACAACCTTCATGCGCTCAATAATCGTTTTTTGATTCCTGATCTCAGCCGCATATCTTCTGTTCCTTATAATTCTTTCTTGAAAATCGTCAAGGCAATCAAAGCCTTTTTTGGTAGTATTCTTAAAGAACTTTGCTATGCGTTCCTCGTCCGCTACAGAATAAAAGGCACATTTGTGTGAAAAATCCCAAGTTGGACCGAGGTTTTGAAACATACAAGTGCGCCATTTCGTTTTGCCTTCTTCGTGACATAATGTGATGTAATCTCCGTCAATCTGGAACATTGTCCACCGGGGAGTATAATCCCCGGCAGACACCTTTTTCTTTTCATAGACATGCAGAACAAGCGTGCGGCGGTGAGCAATATTTTTAATTGCGGTACACACCACATACTCGATCTGCTCGGCGCAGAAGATACCGCTTCGAAGGTTTAATTTTCGATTCGGTACGGCTTCTTTGCGTAAGGCTCTTTTATCCATTATGCAACGTCACCTCCAAGCATTGAGAACATATCAAGCTGTCCTTCGTTTGCAGAGGGAGTGGCTTTCGGAGTTTCGGTTTTCTTAGGCTCCGGCTTTTTCTTCTCGGGTTTCTTTTTTGACGACTTCGGAGCGGACTTACCTGTGTAAGGCTTCGGAACAAACTTTTCCTCGTTTGGATCCTTGTCCTCGGGGGCATCCATATCAAAGAAGTATTCCTTTGCCCACTGATAGCAGAGGTCATCGGGAACATCGCTACCGTATCCCTCACGGTCGGGCTTGATGTCGTTATCCTTCATCTCCTGCATAACAAATTCCTTTGCTTTACGGGTAATGTAGCGAAAACAGTTCACCATACTTTTACGAGGGTGCATAACCTGCTTTGCAAGTTCTAGATCCTCGATACAGTAGGACTGTATCATTTCGGTGACACACTGCTTCATATTACGTCTTGTCAGACGCTCGGCATCATCACCGACACGCTTCATTGACGCAGCGATCAAGGCATTGTCGTCCATAGCAATCGATGCCTCCCAAGCAAAAAGGATTTCTTCCTCTTTTGCTTGTTTCTTCGCCTCCCATTCGGCTTTGCGTTTCGCTTCGGCTTCCTCGTGTTCCTTTCGTTTCTGCTCCTCGTTGTCTTCGGGAGGAGTTTCTTCTGCCGGAGCATCTTCCGCAGGCTGGTCCTCGGGGGGCGATTCTACGGCGAGCTTTGCAAGAGTGGCTTGTGCTGCCTCAGCTTCAGCGGCTTGGCGGGCTTCGTTTATTTCTTCTGCTTTTGCGCGAAGATCGATTTCGTCTGCATCAGCATTTTGACGCATACGCATTTCCATATCTAATTCGGACATAACTCCCATCTTTGTTTCTCCTTTGCTTTAATCTTTTTATTACTCGGAAAACGGAGGCTTCTGAGAACCGTCAAGGTGTACCTTTACGTTGTTTTCCTTTGTCTCGGCTTCGGGGACATCTTGCTGAGCTTCGTCAGCGTAGTATTCCGAAACGACGACAAGCACGCCTTCTTTCTCGGGGGAAGTGAACGCACAGAGTACGATTACAGCGGTGAGAATAACGATCAAAATTGCCAATCCTAAAATAACATTTTTCTTCATAATATAAATTCCTTTCGTATTTGAAAATTTAATAAAGATAGGGATACGCAGAGTTTGTCTGTTCGTATCCCTTTTTTGTTTGTAGGCAAAAGCCCTATTTCATTCTTTTCTTGGCAAGCATCGGTGAGAATTTCACCTCGCAAAAGCCATCCTTGTCGCGGTAAAAGTACCTTCTACCGTTTTCATCATAAAGCTCGATCACGTCGGAAGGTGCCGTTTGTCTGCCTCCATACCCCTCGGGTAAGCTGTCCTTGAACTTGTTGAATATCAGTTCCAGACAAACCTTTGCGGTATCATCGGTAAAGCAGAACTGCACCCCTTCGTGTACCAAAGCGTAATCCGCAGCGGGCGGTTGTACGTAACCGGCTTCGTGAAGTGCCTTGATGCCTTCAAAAGCGAAGGACTTGGGCTTTCCGTCTGTGAAATCAAGCTGGTAGATGCGGTATCCTTGCTCGCGTCTTTGTGTCAGCAGATCGTTCTTGAATGTTTCGTCGTCTGCCTGACCGTATGCGGAGAACTCCTCGGCACTAAAGCCAAGATGCTCCTCCAGCGTTCCTTCGTGCTCGGATGAATCGTGCCACGCGGCAATCTCTTCTTCAAGCGTATCAAAATCGCATAGTCCGTAGATAAAGCGTTTCTTAAAATTCATTCTTGTTACGACCTCCTTTCCGGTCTGTTGTCTTTTTAGGGCGAGCTGCCAATCGTCGATCCCCTTATAATTGGGATTCCACGTAAGGCGGCGTAGCTGTAACCCACATTTCTTTGTAATCAGATAGATATTGGAAACACCTCTATCCACGTTTTCATTACGGAACTTGTCCATATCGGCAGCCTCCACGATAATCTCAGTGCCGTTCTCCTTGAGCAACGTCAGCATCAGTTCAAGCTGAGCCGTGTTGTTGACTCCCGCAATCGCAATAAATGAGCGATTCATCAGGAAGTGTGCAACGTCTGCTTTTAGAAAACCCTCGGTAAGATAGACAGCGCGAGCAAATGGATCTCCTACAAAATGAACGGGAGAACCTGAACTTACCCCCATTTCCTTACCGGCAGAGGATAGCCATATATACTTTGTCCCGCTTTTATCAGCGTCAGCACCTTCGTCCTTGATAGGAACGTCCAGGCGTATCTGCATACCGCGTATCAGTCCGTCAATTCCACGCACTGGAATGAGTATCCCCGCCGTTTTGGAATAGAACTTGACAGTCCACTCTCCGTCCTTCATATAGAAGCCGGGGACACCCTCAAGTGTACAGCCCTTTTCTCGAAGTACCCTCGCAATCTTTTTACAATAGTAAAAGGGAGGTGTGCTTCGGTACTGAAGCTTGTCAATCTGCTCGTCGGTAAGTCCTCGAACCTCATTCAGATGACGTCTATGCTCCTTGGATAAGGTCAGCATATTCAGCATCATAGAGAAGGTCTGGTGTATCGTGCGTATGTCCGCGAGTTGCGACTGTACCGCATACTCCTGCTCACGCGGAGCAGGAGATGTCGGCTCATAACGTTGAGTATCAAACTCACCGTTTTGCAGACTTTCGCAGATTTCCCGATAAGCTTCGGAATTGCTGATATGATTGATCCTTGCGTACAGTGCCAACATACCGCCGTGCTCACCGCAGTAATTACAGCGCCATGAATCTTTTTCTGTACTGATGCTCATTTTTCCTCGTTTATCACCGCAGATGGGGCAGTCATAATAACCGCCTGTTGCGTGTGGACGGCGCATCCGCAAATGCAAAAGCTCGGCAACGTCCTGAATGCCAAACGGGAAATCGTGCGATTTGCTCATCGTAACCCCTCCTTTCAAGGTTGGATTTTAGTCTTGTCTTTAAGCAGCGTTGCTGTTTATAATGTTCAGCAGGATCGTAGCCGCAGCACGGAGAATGTTATCGTCTCCGTTGTATGCGGGAGAGAGATAATATTTCAGCGAAATAGGTCTTCTGCTTGCTACCTGATCCATTGTCCAGTTCTTGCAGGTTCCCACGGGAACGACGTAGTTGCGTGCCTCATCTTCGGTCATAAGAGCGCAGATCTCCTCAACAGACATACTCTTGTTGTAAGGCAGACCGGACTCTTCATCCTCACGGATTTCTGTAACGTTTTCAGTCGGTGCAGAAACCTCAACGGAAGGAGCAGGGGAGACCTCGGCAGGAGCTTCCTCTACGGGAGCAGTTTCCACCACTTCGGCAATCGGAGCAGCGGGAGTTTCTTCCACGGGAGCTTCAGCGACTTCCTCTACGGGCACTGCAAGCTGTTCCGCGATGGGTTCCTCTGCAATCGTTTCCGTTACAGTAGGTTCTGCAACCTGCGGAACGATCTCCGGTGCGGGTTCAACCTTTCTTTCAGTAGGTGCTTCAACCTTTGCAGTAGGTGTTTCTTCTACGGGCTTTGCAACTGTTTTCGGCACTTCGTCCTCGGATACCAAAGGTCTTCTCGACTCGTTGGCAGGCGCGAACTGAATACCGAATCCCGCTGACGAAAGAGCCTCGTCAACTGCGTTGTGCTGTGCCATTTCAACGTAGAGTCCTCCGGGAGTGGTGTCCTTGTAGGTCTGCGCCGTGAAGCTGGATACGTGATTGGTATCGTTCTTGTCAAAATACACCCTCGCTTCAATGATAGCGAGCTGATCGGTGATCTTGAGAGCAGAAAGCTTAATTCTGCCGTTGGGATACTTCATACGGAACCAGAGCTTCTTAACGCTCAGATCAAGCTTGGGACCTTCCTTGGTCTTGCGAAGGAATCTTGTGGGGTCAAAGCCCTTTACGCGATTGAGCTCGGACACAACGGGAACCGCGTGATACATGGTTTTGGTTTCATTCATTTTCTAAATCTCCTCTCAATAATAAAATAAGAGCCATTTCCGCATTTTCTGCAAAAATAACTCATTTAACTTACTTTTTTCAGTTGATCGCGCTCGGTCTCATAAGCGGTAACGTACTTGTTTACACGCTCACCGAGCAGGGTGTTTCTTACACCCGTGTCATTCTTATGTATCGCCATAAACAGCATACCTTTTTCTCCCACGAGGATCACGCGACGCTTTGCACGGGTAATCGCCGTATAGGCGAGATTACGCCTCAGCATAATAGCGTGACTTCGGATAACGGGAATGATAACGACGTCATACTCCGAGCCCTGTGCCTTATGGATGGTAGTAGCATAAGCAATTTCAATATTGCCCATATCCTCCATACCGTATTCCACAATTCGGTCGGTGCCGAAGTCTATCGTTACCTTCATTTCATTCTTGTCGTCCACTCCGATTTTTCGGATAAAGCCGATATCGCCGTTAGACGCTTTTGCATTGTTCTTGTTCTGCATTACCTTGTCGCCCACTCTGAAATAGCGGCTGCCGATCTTTAGGTCGGGAATGTCCTCGTCCTCGGGAGGATTGACAAGCTCACGAATGGTTCTGTTGAGCTGTTCCACCGCTGCAAGCCCCTCACTGCGGAAGGGAGAGAGGATCTGCACCTTTTCAATTCCGAATTTCTTTACAAGGTCACAGTATTGGTTGCAGATAATATCCGCTGCTTCTTCCTGTGTTTTGCATTTCAGAAATAGGAAATCATCACCGTAATACAGATTTGTGCTATCCTCGTTGATGGCTTTCGCATTGTGCGCGATAAGGCTATCTGCCTTCTGACGAAAGATTTCGTTAAGAACGGTAACGGGTATCTTTCCGCAGTTGATAAGCTCGCGGAATACGTCACCTGCGCCTACGCTCTGAAGCTGATCTACGTCGCCTACCAAGATAATCTTTGTTCCCGGTCTTATACGGGAGAAGAAATGGTTGGCAAGCCACATATCGATCATGGAGCTCTCGTCCACGATAATCAGATCCGCGTCAAGCGGTTCTTTCTTTTTATCTTTGACGTAGCCGCTGTCTCCGAGAAGCCCCAAAAGGCTGTGAAGCGTTTTCGCATCGTTTCTACCCGTACTCTCAGCCATTCGTCTGCTCGCACGTCCCGTGGGTGCCGCAAGCATGATCTTTCTTGACGGATACAAACGACCGAACACCTCGATAATTGCTCGAAGAACGGTGGTTTTACCCGTACCGGGAGAACCCGTAATAATAGAAAGATTGCTTTGGAACGCCATATAGACCGCCTCGCTCTGTCTTTGCGAAAGAGCGATTCCGAGGTTATGACGAATACTTTCAAGAATTGCCGTAATGTCAACGGGGGCAGGGGGAACGGCTAACATCTTTGCGATATTGACCGCCGTTTCGTCCTCCTGAACGAAGCTTGTCGTTTGGTACACTCGGTTCTTGTTGCTGACAATCTCACCCTTGAGTACCATCTGTTCAAGCACTGCCACGATCTCCTCGTTGGTTACGCGACTATTCTGATCTGCAATACGGTCATTGAGAAGTCTGTTGCTTTCCTTGAGCAGAGCTTCAAGCTCCAAATACAAATGCCCGTTCTCGTTGCGTCCTGTGTCGAGGGCGGCGTAGATCGCGCCGTGAATTCTCATCGGATCGTTGAGCTTGCAATCGCCCTTACGAACGATAGCGTCCACTCGCTTAAACCCGAAACCCGATATCTGACACAGCTCAAAGGGATTATTTTGAAGAATTTCCACGCTCTTTGCTCCGAAATGCTCATAGATCTTTGTTGCCGTTGCCGGCGTTACGTTGAAGGGGGAGAGTAGGATCATAAGACCGCGAAGACATCTACTTTCGTCATAGGAAGCTTTGATTTCTTCAAGCTTTGAGGGCGTAATACCTCGTATCTCCAGCAAGCGCTCAGGTTGCTTTTCCAAGATTTGAAGAGCGTCTGCACCGAAGCGTTCAACGATGAGGTCAGCCGTCTTTTCTCCAACACCTTTTATAAGGCGAGAGGAAAGGTAGCCGCGTACACCGTCCTTCGTCTGCGGAACGATCTCTTCACAGGACTCAACCTGCAACTGCGGTCCGTATTTACCGTTCTGCCATTCGCCGTTGAGAATCATACTGACTCTATCGGTCTGGGGCAGCTCGTAGCCAACTGCCGTAAAGCGTATCAGTCGGTCACGGTGCTGAAATGCGCTACGTGCCTTTTGAGGAATGCTTTGGTCGTTGGTCTTAACACTGATCACACAGTATTTGCTCACGGGATTGTAGTAAATCGTCTTGTCATACACCCCGGTGTAGCTCATTATCCTCACCTCCTGTGGTTTCGTTTGTTTTCATAATGGTTTTCCTTTCTGTTTATTCGGTATCTGCGTTTTGCGGGAGGTAGTTATAGATGTACTGATAATCGTCTCCCGATATATCTAATACACCTTGTACCCACCAATCACAGTGACCTTCATCCTCTGTCATTTGACGTACTGCGAGACAGAGCATTTCCGCAAGCTTCTTTGGCTCAATCGGAATTGGTTCTGTTGGCTGTTCAAACTCGAAGTCCTTATACTCGGGATTATCGAGGCGCCACGTATCATCCGATATTTTTACATAATGCTTATCCTCCCATAACTGAACGCATTCTTCATGCGTCGCTTTGGGCTTTGTATATCGGATATGCTTCATTTCCTCAAGCGTTGTACAGATCATTTTTCCGATTTCGTGGTAAATGTCCTCGGTCTCCACAACTCTTACGTAAGGAATATAGTCCCTTGCAATGATGTTGTAGCGATGGTAGTAGATGTTGTACCTTGCCATACCTTCTCCTTTCAGGCAGCTTTTGCCGCCGATTTTTTGACGTAGAATCTTCTTGACTCCGATACGGTTACGAATTGCTCGTAAATGTCGGGATACTGCATCTGCAAACGGAACAAATCCTCTTTGCTGATACCGGGCTTCTTTGATGGATTGTAGGTAACAGTGTAATCTGTTCCGTCTCTGCTGTAAGTAGCCGTACAGCACCGTCCCATTTCATCCACGATCCGTCCCTGCAAGCGTTTCATCTCATCATCAATGCGAGCGATCTCGGCATTGAGTGCCGATTTCTGTGCTTTGAGTTCAAGAAAACGCATGGCGCCATTGACGTTAGCAAAGCTGAGCTCAATAGCGGCAGCATTTGGATCCGCTGTACCGAAATGGTTTTTCACGCTCTCTAAAATCAAGTCGCCGTCCTCTAAATAGGGAGGGGGAACTCTTGCGAGAATGTGATTGTGCCAATAGTCGTACTCGATAGCAATCAATTCTTCCTCGTAATCCTTATCGCGCGTGATATGACGGATGATCGTTTCGTTTTCACTGTTTCCGTAAAGACAACAGAAATAAACGTGATCTACGTTGATGACCGCCATATAGTGCCGCCCTTGGATCTCGTAGTTGACCGGAACGACCTCCTCACCGTCACGCCACCAATGATCGGTCGCGTTGTAGTTAGTGGTCTTGATCTCCAGTATTGCCGTTTCTCCGTTTGGCAGAGTAATGAAGTAATCGACGTCAGCAAGCATAAACGGATACTGCGGATGATAGAACATTTTTTTGACTTGATAGATATGAAAGCCCGTCCTTACGTGGAAAATCTCGGCTACCAAATCCTCAAGTAAATGTCCCATCTTCTTTTGTACCCAGTTGTCCTCGGGATCCTCATAGGTTACGATTTTGAGTTTGTCGTAATATAAGTCCCGCGCTGTTTTGAACGGCGATACACCGAGAATAGATGCGGCATCACTGCCACCGATACCTCGTCTTCGATATTCCAGCCAATCGCTCTCCGGCAAGTCCTTTGTGTCTACAAGCACTTGCGGCTTGTAGCTTTGTGTTGCAGTGTCAGGCACTTTACGCACCTCGCTTTCTGCATTGCTTCAAGAACACAGCCTGTCTGTATTCCGTCCGCAGGGGATACTTTGTTTCTTTCTTCAGCTCCTTTCTTAGAATCTGCTGCTTGATCTTGGCGTTACTCTTTTTGTGAAAACGCCGCTTGGGTTTGTTGTTCATTCTTTTCTGAACCACCTTTCATTATTTATTTCCAGAGCCGTGTGGCTGTTGGACAAAATAAAAAAAGCGAGAATGAACCTCCAAGCCATAGATCGGCATTAGTGTTTACAATAGATACGTAAACCGGATTCATTCTCGCTTTGTGTGGGCAGAGTAAGCCCTATTAAAATTAAAAATAGTCAGTATTAGCCCATAGCAAAAAAAGCATAGGGACAGTTCATACTGACCGCATACAAAAATAACCACGTGTGCATTGCAAGTTGAAAACTTACGGGTGTCCTTACGGACGGCGCACAAAAATCAATTACACATGTATTATACCACAAGAAGCTTATTTTGTCAAGAGTAAGCAGGTGTAGGCTGGTTTTCGTAAAAAATTTATTTTGTTTGCAGAAAACAAAAATCTGCCTCCGTCTTTATGGGTACACGAGTAAAAAACGTGATAAAAAGAAGGGAGTAATCAAAATGAAAAACGAAAAAGTAACCATTAAAGAAGATGTCAGCTTTGATCCCTATGAGGAACTTGCCAACGCAATCGTAATTCAGGCTTGTAATGACTATAAAAAAGCGTACAAGCAATCGTTGCGTAAAAGCGGAATTGTAGGTGAAGCAGATGAAGAATTCGCAGAATTGGAAGAGTTCTTTCGCTCCGATTGGTATAAGCAGCTTACTGAGGTTGACGGAGAATATCTGATGGAGCGTATTCGATACGATGTCTTGAAACACGAAAAGAAGTCCTGAGCGCTCTATATATAATAAAAGGAAGGGAAGTGAACGCAAACATCGAAAATAAGGAAAAGTCGAACAAGGTTAAGATTACTATTTCAAGAACCTTTGGAAACCATAATTTTCTTGAAGTCTACGCCAATTATGTTGCAAAAAAAATCAAGGATATTCTTCGTAAGGAAAGAGGAAAAAAAAGATGAAACAAAATCCTAAAAAAACAATTTGCACATTTGACGTATTCAAGTCGAAGTTGTATAATAAGAGCACAACCATCGCTTTGCTTGGAAAGAGAGGTAAGAATGAAGAGTAAAGAGCAAAGCAGATTGATCGCAGCGCTGTATTGCAGACTCAGCGACGACGATGAAAAAGACGGTACCAGTGTTTCGATTGAAACACAAGAAAAGATACTAACCGATTTTTGTAAACAAAATAATATCTGCATTTACGATGTTTATATAGACGACGGATTTACGGGAACGAACTTCAATCGTCCGGATTTCAAACGTATGATGGAGGATGTGAAAGCCAAGCGCGTTAATGTAGTCATCGTAAAAGACTTATCCCGTTTTGGAAGAAACTACTTGCAGGTGGGCTCATACATAAGTGATGTATTCCCGCAGATGAACGTTCGCTTTATTGCTATTGGTGATGATGTGGACACTGACCGTGGAGATACAGATTATGATCTGATGCTTCCAATCAAGAACGTATTTAATGAATATTATCCCGCTGATTGCTCAAGGAAGACCAAACAAGCGTTTATAACAAAGGCTATGAACGGAGAATATATTGGTTCTTTTGCCGTTTATGGATTGCTGAAATCTCAGGATGACCATCACGTTTTAGAAATCAATCAAGAGGTTGCGCCTAATGTGGTTTGGATTTTTGAAATGGCAGCATATCAAGGATATGGCTATAACAAAATTGCTCGGGTATTAAAGGAGCATAAGATACTTACGCCTTCCGCTTATCGAGCGCAATTGTTAAAGAGACCGTATGACAAGGATCCATATGATTGGAACCTTGCTACCGTTCATAAAATACTGAACGATAAAACTTACTTGGGCTTTTTTATCAGCGGTCGGCGTAGGAAAGTATCGTTTAAGAGTAAGCGCATTGTAAGGCAAGAGGAAGAAGATTGGATTATGATTCCGGGAATTGTTCCTCAGTTAATCAGTCAACAGCTTTGGGATGATGCTCACGCTAAGCTTGATAGCAGAAAGCGAACAGGCTCAAGCGGATTTAATAATATCTTTGCGGGACTGATTAAATGCGACAAGTGCGGACATGCTCTTGGCATTGCAAATGCTTCTGACAGAAAGAACTACTATGTTTGCAATACCTATAAGAAAAAAGGTCCTGAAGTATGTTCAAGCCATTATATCATGTACCACGAGTTATATGATGCAATTTTGCACGATATTAACGAAGTGCTATTTATGGTGCGGGAGAATAAGGAAGAGTTCATTGCGAGGGTTCTTCATAGGATTGAAAACGAGGATAGCGAGGAAGCTCGTATAGAAAACGAGATCAAGATGCTTGAGTCAAAAATTGCGGAGCTTGACCGAAAGTTTGAGCAACTGTATGATGATAGATTCAACGGAATTCTTTCCGACCGTAAGTTTCAGGATTTGTCCGCAAGGTGTGAAGCCGAGCAGGACGAAGCGAGAGCGAGAAGGGCAGAGCTTGTAAAGATACACGATAATTCTCAGGCTACAGCCTATGGTACAGAAAGATTCATTGAAATGGCAGAAGCATTTGAAACTCTGACGGAGCTTGATGATGAGGTTCTCAATCGTCTCATTCAGTCCGTTATTGTTGGAGACCGTATCAAAGAAAACGGCGAAACAAGGCAGAATATTAGGATCAATTACAAATTTATCGGAGAAATCGCATAATAAACCGCTTCAGTTATATGAAGCGGTTTGCAAAAACTATACAAAGTTAAAAAACTTGTAGAAACCTATTGACAAACCCCTACAAAGATGCTATAATATATGAGTAAAGAATATATGAGTTCCCCAACTCATAGGGCTTAAAATTAAGAGATTCTTTGATGAGGTTGTAACGCTAACTAAATCAAGGGGTCGTTGGTTCAAGTCCAACAGGGGGAGCCAAAACAGAAAAGGTCACGCACCGCGTGGCCTTTTCTGTTTTGCTTTTCTCTATTGAATTCGAGCAACGGCTCCCTATACTTAATAGTTAGTAGCCCGAAGGGCGGCTGACCGCAACGCTTGTCCCTCGGAGCCCGCAGAGTTGGTAAACTTGCGCAGTTGTCGGAAGCAACGTGGAGTCGTTGGGTTCATGCAGGGGGCGTTTGAAGCTTTTGTCTCAACACCGTGACATGTGTCCGATTGAGGTGCTTGTCGGTTTTGCAGCGGGTACATTGACCCCTTGGCGAAGAGGGGGGTAAAAGTTCCGCATTCGATCGGATTTTTATCGACATGCTTACAACGAAGCCTATGTAAGTTATAGATGAGCAAGCTGTTTGAGGGTTAAATCTTTTTCGTTTTTGAGTTCAATTCTTTTTTGTTCTGCCATTTTAACGACATACCATGCGTTTTCCATATCTGTATTGAAATCGATAACACACTTGCCCGTTTGATTATATAAAGCGATAATCACGCTTTTTTCATTTGTCTGCTCAACCACTCTAACGCATATAATGTCTTGCCAATTGGTTTTCTTTTGGAAAAGCCCAAAGAAAGAACGAGATATTTTCGTATCATCAATGTCGCATTTAAAGGAAAAGGCATACAAAGATAATGCAAAAAGTATAATACCAAAGCCAACGAATACAGCAAACAAAATCCGTGTTTCGTGCTTGATGAAAATCCAGAGAAAAGAGAACACAGCAATGATAATGAATGTGGCACAAATTCTTGCAATCGTTTTTTTGCGAGGATGCTTGACAATAAAATGATCTACATACTCTATTTCCGGTTTTTTATCGGGAGTATCTTTCGCAATTCCAAAAAGAAGCTCAAAAATTAGTTCAACCAAATGTTCCATTTTATTCGTGCTCCTTTACTTTTTCTTTATTATACCACAATTTTGTAAACATTTCAACCGTTTCGCCGGTTCGAATCTGTCCACGGATTTGCTTCTGTGGGGAGAAAAATGAAACTACGGCGTCGCTACGATGAAATCTGAGAAAGCTCGGATGATATCTTCAGCCTACGGCTTCAGATGAAATTGAATCCGTCCTATCTCTCCCCGCGAAGCGGGATTTCATCGCGAATATTTTCATCCCACGATAGTGGGATTTGTCCTGTCCGAAAGGTCTGATATAATCCACATGCCACAGAACACCTAATAAACGTGCCAAAAAGGTATTGTAAATCACCGCAAAATATGCTACAATGGTTGCACGCCCCATCAAGGAGGCCTTCCATGCAGCTCACACGCACCTCGGACAAGCTCAAACGCAGCATCCTGTTTGATACCGAACGACGAGAATCCATCTTTGTCCCACCTATAGATTCGGGTTATTTCTCCCTCCTCCGCCACAAAAGACCCCGAATCGAACACATGACTGTTCGGTTCGGACCTTTTTGTCTTTCCCTCAAAGCATATACGAATGAACTCTGACGTTGAAAGACGCGCAAAATGGTTGTTCGTTCCGCGTGCAGATATGGCTCGGTCTGATTACCGATAGCGTTCCCCCCGCTGACAAACCTTCCAAGTTTATGAATGGCCATCAAAAGCAGAAAAAACGGTTGCATTTATGGACTTTTTGTGCTATAATGGATACGTAAACTGATCGGAAGGAGTTGTTTATGGGAGCATTCGCTTATGAGGCTGAGCATACGATCAGCATATCCGACGCGCAAATTGATTTTATGCACTTGATCTATCATCCGAATAAGTTATTTACGGACAATCACATCCATTCCTACTATGAGTTCCACTACATAACCGAAGGAACCACGTCCTACACCATGAACTTTGGCGAGGAGATCCCGGTATCTGCGGGGGAATGGCTGCTGATCGGACCCGACGCGTGGCACGAAGAGAGTATTGTGGCAAAAAGCAGCGGTTACGTGTTAGGCTTCTCTCTGGATTCGGCACAAGAAAGATCTCTCATATCGGTCCTCCTGACTACGCCTTACTATAAAGGTGGGCTGAATGCGGATTTTGGAGAAGTGTTATCCATCATTTACCGTGAATCCAAGGAGGAGCGGGAGGAGTACGAGACCTGCTGTAAAAACCTGTTTGAGTATCTCCTGATCCAAATTTGCAGGGACGTCTCCAAGAGCGAAAGGATCAAGACACGCAAGGAGATCAAGCAGAAGAACCTGTATGAGGCCATAGATACCTATTTTAATCGGGTGTTTAAAAGCACAGGCCAGAGCTTGTGCATGGACGATCTGGCCTCCCAGCTGCACATGAGCCCACGGCACGTCAACCGGATCCTTTTGAGTCATTACGGGGTCACCTTCCATGAAAAGCTGGTAGCGACCAAGATGAAATATGCGGAGCTTCTTTTGAAAACGACCGACCGATCCATTAAGGAGATCAGCGCGAGCTGTGGGATCACCGAGGTCTGTCTGACCAAAAATTTCAAGAAGATCTATGGTACCACCCCGGCAAAATACCGAAAAGCAAACAAAACGGACACGGTTTGAAAATCGTGTCCGATTTTTTTGGTGCACGGGTAGGGAAAATATGTTACTATTATAATGAAAGTAGTGCATGGCCGTCACTTGCCGGTACGTGTACACAAATAAAATTAAAGGAGTACAGAAGATCATGAAACCCATTCGATTTATCGCGTTTCTGCTGGCCATTCTCACGGTTTTTTCCGTTATGACAGCCTGCGCCACCGAACCTGAGTCTACCGAAACCCAAGATCCCGGACAAAGCGGTAACGAGACGGAGGAGGGGACGGGAATCAAGGATGACCTTCCCGCCGACCTGCGTTTCGAGGGCGAGGAGGTCGTTTTCATCAGCCCCGAGACCCTGACCTATGACGAGCTGACCGGCGTGGCCGTGGAGGACATCATCTACGAGCGAAACGCTGCCGTGGAGGATCGCCTCGGTATTGAGATCAACGGTATTTATGACGCCAACGCCATCGACAAGGTGATTACTGCCGTCAGCGGCGGCAATACCGATTATGACGTGATGGTGGAGCTGTGCTGGCGCGCCGCCCCCAAGTTCACCGGGAATTACTTCCGGAATCTGCGCTCCACCGCGTATTTGGACTTCGACAAGGAGTACTGGAACCAGGGCTTCAACGAGGCCGTGGAGTACAACGGTATTCAGTTCGGTGTGACGGGAGCCATGCTGCTGTCCCTGTACAGAAGCACGTACATCACCATCTTCAATAAGGATATGTTCACCGACGCGAACCAGCCCTTCCTGTATGAGCACGTGGAAAACGGCACCTGGACCCTGGACAAGCAGATTTCCCTGGTTCCTCTGTTCCATCGGGATAACGGCAACAACGCCCAGGACAAGACGGGCGACGTATACGGCTTCGTCAGCAACGACTTCATCAGCGTGGATCCCTATTGGTCCTCCTGCGAGGTAGATATCATCAAGAAGAACAACGATGGTGACTACGAATGGGTCTTTGACTCCGCTAAGCTCTACGACGTGGCCGATAAGGTCCTGAAGCTCTACTATGGCACCGATGGTGGCTCCTACATTGAGAACGACGATGTCGCTTCCGAGGGTACCGTGGTCTCCATCTACTCGGCGGGCAACGCGGCTATGGCGACCCTGCGTATCGCCGTGCTGGAGACGGACTCCATCCGCGGAATGCCTCAGGAATACGGTGTGGTCCCGATCCCGAAGTTCAGCGAGGATCAGAAGGAATACCACAGCCAGATGCACGATGGCTTTACCATTGCCTGCCTCCCCAATACGGTCTCCGAGGATCGCGCCGATATGCTGAGCGCGGTGCTGGAATCCATGGGCTCGGTTTCCTACAACGTGGTCCGTCCCACCTACTACGATACCATTCTTCGCACCCAGATCGCCAAGGATCCCCAGTCTGCCCAGATGATGGATCTGATCATCAACAACATCAATATCGACGCGGGCTTCATATACTCCCACAGCATGGGCTCCTTCCATCAGGGCTTCCAGCAGCTCGTGGACTCCCGTAACAACGACACCATTTCCCGCTACAAGAGAATGACTACGTCCGCCAAGAGATCTTTGGAAAAGCTGGTGACGGAGTTGGATAAGCTCGGGTAATCGGTAGAAGGACTGTCCCGTATTATTTTCCGAAAGAATATCATTTCCCCTTCATAAAAAGGGAACTGCTCCCCCGCCCGAAAGGGCGGGGAAGCTCCCTTCCATTCAGGGCATTTAGCTTCGGCTTTTGCTATAAAAATTCATACAGAAAGGAAAATAGACTATGAAGAAGTTACTTTTGATCGCAGTTCTCCTCCTCGCGCTGGTGTTCACCGTCGTGGCTTGTACCGAGACTCCCGATGAGCCCGATACCTCCGCTGACGATGTTGCCACCGAGACTCCCACCGAGGCTCCTACCGACGAGCCCGAGGATCCCACCGAGGCTCCTACCGACGAGCCTGACGATTCCACCGAGGCTCCCACCGACGAGCCCGACGATTCCACCGAGGCTCCCACCGAGGAGCCTACCGAGGCAATCACCGATCCCGCTGATCCTGTCTGGATCATGGACGCGGACGGTCTGGCCGCTATGACCAACGCCAACGCCGCTACCGTGGAGAAGAACGAGGCCGGCTATGCCAGCTTCACCGCTACCGGTGGAGATCCTTGGTTCCTTGTGTGCGGCAACATCGGCGCTATGCCCGAGTATCTGGCTATCCGCTACCGCACCAACACCACCCAGTCCGGTGAGATCTTTATCGGCTCCGGTGCGGGTCCTGCCGCAGGCGCGTCCTTTACCTTCAATTACAACGCGGACAGCGAGTGGAACCTGATGGTGATCCACCTGCCCTCCGTGGTCACCTCCATCACCGACGGTGTCATCGGTCACATCCGCTTTGACTTCTACACCGAGGGTGACAAGGGCGAGTTTTTGGACGTTGAGTACATGGCATTCTTCAACACTGCCGAGTACGCGCAGGCATACGACCGCGAGCTTCACAAGGCTCCCGTATGGAATACCGAGGCCGGCAATGGTGTCGTGACCTTCTTGGGCTTCAACGAGCTGAATCTCTTCTCCGAGGGCGTTCAGATCGGCGGTATGTTCCAGGGCAACGGTGCCGATTGGGACAAGTACGGCGAGATCGACTTCACCGTTGACACTCTGAGATATTGGGGTTGGGCCGGTATGAAGGGCGAGATGGGTGAGTTCGGTTACGCCATCAATGGCGGCGAGGCCGTCTTCTCTCCTGACTTCGTTTCTGAGACCGAGCAGCCTGTTATCGACATGATCCTGCCCAGCGGTGCCGACCTGGCTACCCGTATGGGTATTGCGATCCCTGTTGGCAACCTCAACGGTGAGTTTACCGTGACCACCTACTACAAGGACAACACTGGCTTTGTCGTGGAGCTGACCATGTTTACCGTCAAACGCAGCATCCCCAATTGGGAGACCGATGACGCCAAGAACACGGTTACCCTTCTGGGCTTCAACGAGCTCAATCCCTTCTCGGATGGGAACCAGATGGGCGCTCTGTTCGAGGGCAACGGTGCCGATTGGGACAAGTACGGCAAGATCGACTTCACTGTTGACACCCTGAGATATTGGGGCTGGATCGGCGCGAAGGGCGAGCTGGGAGAGCTTGGCTATTCCATCGATTACGGCAAGTGCGTCTTCTCCCCCGACTTTTTCTATGAGACCGAGCAGGGTGTCGTCGATATGATCCTGCCCAGCGGTGCCGACGTGGCTTCCCGCGTGGCCATCATGATCCCCGTGGAGGGCCTTGTGGGTGAGCACGCCATTACCGTTGTTTACAAGAGCGCCGCAGGTGATATCGTCGAGCTGTCCACCTTTACCATTTCCCGTGACATCAAGAACTGGGAGACCGATGACGCCAAGAACACGGTTACCCTTCTGGGCTTCAACGAGCTGAATACCTTTACCGACGGCCATCAAGGTAGCGGTTTGTTCGAGGGGAACGGCGCGGACTGGAACAAGTACGGCGAGATCGATGCCACCGTGGACACCCTGAGATTTTGGGGTTGGTTCGGCGTGAAGGGCGAGCTGGGAGAGCTTGGCTATTCCATCGATTACGGCAAGTGCGTCTTCTCCCCCGACTTTTTCTATGAGACCGAGCAGGGTGTCATCGATATGATCCTGCCCAGCGGTGCCGACGTGGCTTCCCGCGTGGCCATCATGATCCCCGTTGAGGGCCTTGTGGGTGAGCATGCCATTACCGTCGTTTACAAGAGTGCCGCGGGTGAGATCGTTGAGCTGACGACCTTCACCATCGTTGTGAACGAGGTTCCCGCCGAGACTCCCGAGGCTTAATGCCAGGATCCGCTGTTTTGGTATTCCATAAAGCAAATATGCCTTTCCTTTCTTAAAGGGAGCTGCTCCCCCACCTGAAAGGGTGGGGGAGTGTTAAAGGCACCTCTACGCATTCATGAAGCCGCGGACCCTTGCGGGTTGCATGAATGCATAGAAGTGCCCTTAAACTAAAAACTGCATTTTGAATGCGACCCGTCGATCCAAAATGCAATTTTTCTCCATGATCAGGATTTCTTTGTGAATTTACCGAAGTCGCCGATTTGAATATAACCGTCGCCTTCCTCGAAATCAAAGGTTCCGTTGTAGGCCTTGATCTCGGCGTGATCGCTGTCAAAATTCATGGTGATCCGATCGTCCCGGATCTCGTACGTGCCGGTGGCGGTTCCGGCGATCAGGCCCATGGTCTTCACGGTGACGGTCACGTCTTTGCCCTCAAAGGTCAGCTCAATGACCGTACCCACAAAGACTGCGGAGTAGGTGCCCTTCAAGGTCCTTCCGCAGGAAGTAAAGATTAGAGTCGTCATCAGCAAGGCCAGGATCACGGCGGTAACGCGAAGAGATATTTTCATTTTTCAAGGTTTCCTTTCAAATGTAAATTGCGGTGTAAGCCACGCATCACAATTATACAGCAAGGGACTTTTTTTGTCAAGTGCATTTCCAAATATTATTATGATCAGATGCGTAGACAGAGAAATAAAAGCAAATCTGTATATAATCATATAAAATTTAGATATTACATGCAGGCGAGGTTGACCCAGCGATAGCGGGCCGTCCGTCGCTCGGTGTTTTATACATAACGAATCAAAAGGAGAAACGAAGATGTTACGAAACGTGCTCATCATTCTTTCAGCGCTGCTGTTGGCGTTGGGATTGACGGTCGGCCTTTACAGAGAAGAGGTGGATCAAATGATCGGTATGATCCAAGACGATCTCCGCGCGGAGGAATCCGTTGAGTCTGAGGAGGGCGACCGCGTCAAGGAGGATTCCATCCTGATCGATACGTCTGCCGTTCAGCTGACCTTCGGTTATGGGGAAGCGTTTACGGCTGAGGGCCTGAAGGTCATCGTTGTCATGAGCGACGGAAGCACCAAGGAGGTATCCCTGACCGACTGCAAGATCGTGGAGCCCGATACGACTCAGGTCGGTAAGCGTCAGGTCGTGATCGCGTACGGTGGATTTACAGCCAGATACGAGGTGACCGTTGGAGCCAAGGTCTTCCCGCCCGTTTCGGTTACTCCCCTGGCGGAGCTGAAAGCCGAGAACGGGACTTCTCCCTACCGCGTGGAGGCGGAGAAGATCGATATGGCGGTCACGGGTGCTATCCCGGCGAACGGCGCGGCGGGTTTTGTTGCTTCTTCTCAGGAAAACGGCACCAGCGGAGGGAAGTACCTGACCGACTTCGGCGTGAGCAGGAACTACTTCGGGTTCACCTTCGTGGCCGATAAGGCCTACGAGAACGCCACCGTGGTTCTGCGCGTCCTCAATCCTACCAGAACGATACTGGATATGGGTAACGTTCGGATGTATCTGAACTTTGAGCAGAGTGAGCTGGGTGTTTCTACGGGTGAGATCCTCCTTGACGGATATACCCTTGACGCCGGGGACTCACGGAATTGGAAGGATATCGTGATCCGCAACCTTACAGTCAAGGAGGGCACGAACGTGCTGGCCTTTGAGGTACTGGGACCCGGTGAGGTCTTTGATCTGGATTACGTGGATATCTATGCCGGCTCCAATTACGTCAGCTCCTTCGTAGAGCTGACAGATACCAACCTCGTCATCCGTGATATTGAGAAGATGGATACCGAAAAAGCGTTTACCCGACAGGACGTGGCCGACAACCTCGGTCTGGGGCAGGGTGAGCTCTGTATAGCGACCCCCTCCAAGGTGCCTGCGGGCAAAACGACCCACGGCGGCACCTGCGTCGATGCGATCGGCAAGGGCTCCCAGCTCTCCACGACCCTTCGTTTGGCTCAGGATGCGACCGTCTTCATTCGCTTCAAGGCTGCCGCAGCGGGCAGAGGCGACTACTATGTCTCAGACCACTGGAATTTCTATATTGACGGTATCAAGCTTGCTACCGTGGAGCACGTGGATATCGAGGGCGGTGACGCGGCGGCCGGTATTTGGTGGGATTGGAATTACACGAATATCGGTGCGATCAATCTCCCCGCGGGAGACCATCTCTTCATGTTTGAGATTGTCGGCACCGACTGTAACGTGGATACCATTGAGTTTGAGGTCATATCCTTGGGCTCCTTTGACGGGATCGGTGTGGGTCTTGAAGACATGGACGACTATGAGAATGCCGCCAAGGATGAGAACATGATCGCAGGCGCGGGCACCACCAAGATCGAAATGGAGGAGTTGGACCTGTCTCTGTCGGATATCGTTACCCGAAGCGACTTCATTCCCGCCGTGGGGGAGGGTAACGTCGGTAAGGGTGGCGGCCGCATCTACGGCTACGATAACGGAACCACCTTCCGCATGAAGATTAAGGTCATGAAGGCTTGCACCCTGCAAGTCTCTCTTGCGGGCTTTGGTAATCCTATGAATCAGTACACCTATAAGCTCGGCGATGAGGTGATAACTCCCCAGGGGAACTATGGCTCGGGAGCGGTTGCAGAGGGTGTGATCGGTACCGTGGCAGTGACCGAGCCCGGTGTTTACGTCTTTGAGTTCACCTCGGGCATCGGATGCGATCTGGACTACGTTGCCTTTACGGTTATTGAATAAGAGATAAGCGAGGACAATGATATGGATAAGAAAAAATGCAAGAGTAAGGCCGCCCTTGCGAAGGCCATTACGGCGGCAGTCCTTGCGGTCGTGCTTCTGGCCGGGAATATTGCTTTCTACCTGAACGTGGACGCGATCGCTGCCCATTACCGTAGCCTCGGCTACGGGGAGGAGAGCGAGGAGGCTATTGCCGCGCGTGAGTCGGGAAATGCCTTGGCTGAGCAGATCGAGGCTGAGGGCGCGGTCCTTCTGAAAAACGACAATAACGTCCTTCCCCTGAAGGATTTGAAGGTCAACGTGTTTGGCTGGTCGGGAAGCGATGACGGATTCATTCCCATGGGTACGGGATCGGGCGCGGGAGCCCGCAATGATCTCGTGACCTTCCTTGGGGGTCTTGACGAGGTCGGGATTCAGTATAATCCGAAGCTTGCCAGGGCCTACGATGACCTGAATTGGAACCGTGTGGGCGGAGGATCCTATTTCGTCGAGGCTCACGGAGATCAGTATAAGGATTACTACGGCGTGACCGAGGCGCCCGAAAGCTTTTACACAGACGAGCTCATGGAGGACGCGGTGGCATACTCTGACACGGCGATCATTGTTCTGGGCCGTTTGATGGGCGAAGGAAATGACTTCTCCAAGACCCAGTACTTCTCCAACCAGACCGGCGGCGGTGAGGATCCCAACCGCAAGCTCCAGTCGCTCTCCGCGCGTGAGGAGTACATGATCAATCTCGTGTGCGAGAAGTTTGAAAACGTCATCATCATTACGAATACCGGCAATCCTCTGGAGCTGGGTATCGCCGACGATCCCCGTGTGGACGCTGTTCTGAGCATGGGACTACCCGGTACCCGCGGAACGATCGGCATTGCAAAGATCCTGAGCGGCGAGGTCAATCCCTCGGGTAAGCTGGCCGACACCTGGGCCTACGACCTGTCTACGGCTGCCGCCTACGCCACGGCCGGTCTGAATGCCAACAAGTATACCGAGCTGGGCTTTGCGTATACCGAGTACATGGAGAATATCTACAACGGGTATCTTTGGTATGAGACCGCGGATGCCGAGGGCTTCTGGAGCAGCGACCGCGCCTACGAGCTGTGGGGCGTGAGAAGCTACGACGAGGTGGTGCAGTATCCCTTCGGCTTCGGCTTGTCCTATACCACCTTTGACTGGGAGCTGAAGGAGGTCAACGTCGCAAAAGGCGCGATTGTATCCAAGAATGACACCGTGAAGGTAACGGTCCGCGTGACCAATACGGGAGAGGTAGCAGGCCGTGACGTGGTGGAGCTGTACTACTCTGCTCCCTATACTCCCGGCGGGATCGAGAAATCCGCCATTAAGCTGGGTGGATTTGCCAAGACCCCTACCATTGAACCCGGCCAGTTTGCCGACGTTGTGATCGAAATGCCCATTGAGGAAATGAAGTCCTATGACTGCTACGATGCCAACAACAACGGCTTTATGGGCTACGAACTGGAGAAGGGAAGCTACGTTCTTTCCTTCCGTACCGACGTGCACACCCTGAAGGAGGGGATGACGGATCATAGCCTCACCCTAAACGTGGCGGAGGATGTCCGCTACGAGGTGGACAGCGTGACCGGAACCGTGGTCACGAATCAGTTTACCACCTACAAGAATCCTGTTTCGGGCGCTTCCAGCACCATCAACGAGCCCTTCCAGCCTAACGCTCATTCCATGGATGGCGCCGAGAATGAGGGCGGTCCCATTGCCTACATGACCAGAGCGGACTTTGTGGGTACCTTCCCCGTTGCGGCATCGCCCAACAAAACGGGAACGGACCTGCTGAAGGACATGCACAAGAACACCAAGGGCCATGAGCCCGCGGATCCCAACGTGACGGGAGCTCCCGTGTTTGGTTCCACCTCTACCAAATGGAACATCAATGATCTCTTTGGTGTGCCCTACAACAATCCCATGTGGGATGAGATCACCAGCCAGCTGACCTACGAGGAAGCCCTACACTTCCTCATTGACGGAATCGGCACCATCGCGCTGGAGTCCATTGATAAACCCGCTACGAAGGATACCGACGGCCCCTGCGGCTTCAATACCAATATGACCGGTGAGGATGATCAGAAGGCCGTGTGTTATCCCTGCTCCACCGTGATCGCCCAGACCTGGGATTGGTACGCCGTTTACCAGGTGGGCGTTGCCATCGGTATGGAGGGTAACGCCCTCGGCATCGATGGCTGGTACGGCCCCGGCGCCAATACCCACCGCTCGGCTCTCGGCGGCCGTAACTTTGAGTACTACTCCGAGGACGCGCTCCTGTCGGGTGTCATGTGCGCGTACCACTGCCTTGGGGCAAAGGAACGGGGTATTCAGGTGTACGTCAAGCACATCGGCCCCAACGAGGACGATAACGGCCGAAACGGAGCCTACAAGTGGCTCACCGAGCAGGCCCTTCGCGAAAACTACCTGAAGCCCTTTGAAATGGCTATCAAGATGGGTGCCAACGGTCTCATGGCCTCGGTCACCCGTACCGGCGGTATGAGAACCACCGGCTCCTACGCGCTTCAGACTGTTGTTGTCCGCGATGAGTGGGGATTCTGCGGAACCATCATCACCGACTACTACCAGAGCGGCGACATCAACGACTTTGACGAGGGAATCCGCGCGGGGAATACCCAGGTCCTGTGGCCCGATTACCGCGACGACATTCTGGACGATACCACGAGCGATACCGCGAAGTATTACGTTCATAAGTCTGCCAAGGATATGCTGTACGCCTATGCGGACACCATGTTCTACGCCGAGACGGCACAGGGCCTTGAGAACGGAGCCCTCGTGGGTACCGTTACCCAGGAGACGGTGGCGGTGTTCCCTTGGTGGATCCCCTGCATGACGGCTTTCAACGCCGTGGCTCTGGCGGTGATCCTTTATCTGGCTGTTCCCAAGGATCTGTTCAGGAAGAAGGGTCCCGGGAATACCGAGGTTGCCGCGTAAAAAATACATGGATATACTTTGTGGAGGATTTATGAAACGCAGATACATCCGCGCCGCCGCATGGATACTGGCGCTACTCCTGTCGCTCCCGACCGTTTTTACAGGGTGTCATACCGGTAGCGATCCCAAAGAGGAAAACACATCTGCTCCCGAAACGGGCTCTCTGCCCATTGAGACCGGATCCGACGACTTTGAGAATACTCTGATGCTGGCCGCCGACGGGCAGACTGACTATACCGTGATCGTGCCCGACTACGCCGCCGCGTGGGAGCTGGCCGCCGCCGAGCGACTGGTAGCCACCCTCGCCGACCTCGGCGTGACGGTGACCCCCGTGACGGACACCGCCACCGAGCCTACCGCCAAGGAGATCGTGGTCGGTTACACCAACCGTAACGACGAGCTGGCTCATGATTTCTACGACGTCGGTCCGGCCGGCTACCATATCGCCCTCCTAAGCGAGAAGCTCTTTATCGGCACGAACACCGAGGCGGGCATGACCGCCGCTATGGATCGCCTGGCCGCCGATCTGATTTCGGACGGCAATCGCCTCGGCATCAAGGAAGGCTACGTTTGCAAGGTCGTGGACGAATCGGCAGAGCCTGCCGCACCCACCCTGTCGGGAGCCTATGCGCAAAGCATTGCCTACGCTCACAGCGTGGCCAACGGTGTGCAGGGATACTACACCGACGGAACCCGCAAAGGCTTCCTTGTCGGCAATGAATCCATGTCCGTGATCGCGGATATGACCGCGTCCGGCAACCGCGCCATCAATGCCTTTGTCAACGAGCACGGTATCCCCTACCTGCGGAACACCATGTCCGCCTACGTGGAGACTGCCGCAAACCGATACTATTCCGGCAATTCCAGCGTGCCCGCCCGTATGAATATGTTCCGCTACGGCGCGTACTACTACGAGACCCGACTCATGGGCCAGGACTTTGGTGCCTCCCGTGTCGTGGATGAGAGCACCGAGCCCTATGATCTCATTGCGGAGAACAAGAACTTTGGCGGATTGAACATCACGGTCCGTAAGGATTCGAGCAACAACACACTCAAGGCGATCCTTACCAGCTCCGAGGGCTCTTATATCACCTTCAACAAGGCCATGAAGCTTCCCACCGAATCCTACGGTGCCGTCCTTCTGACCCTCAAGACCGAAGGATGCCCCGGGGGACGCATCTATCTCGCGGCCGGATCTCACGAAGGCATTGACGGCGCTCAGTGGCTGAATTACGATCTGATCGACGACGGCGAGTATCATACCTACATCATAAGCCTGGACGGAGTTGCGGACTATACGGGAAATCTGACCCAGCTCCGCCTGGATCTGAACGGTCGGGAAGATGCGGTCATTGAGATCAAAGAGCTCAAGATCGTCAAGACCAAGTCCAGTGGTGTTCCCTCCGTGGCGTTGGATCGCATCTTCCATGCCTATCCGGATAAGCTCCACCAGGAGCTCCATCTGGTGACCACTTACGAAGAGAAGAACATGACCGCCTACGGCATGGAGACCGCCGTTGAGACCTCCCGTGTGAGATCCCTTCTGGTGATCGACGGCAAGGGCGAGCATACGACTCTTGACGGCGTGGATTGGAGCAGCATGGTAGCCGTGGCGTTCGATATAGACCGCGCCGGTGTCTTTGGCTACGTGCTGCCCGCCTCGGGCGGCGGTCAGATCACCGTTACTGAGAAGGACGGATACTACGTCATCGATCAGAAGATGACGGCGAAGAGCTCCTATGCACAGTTTGAAAGCCTCAGCATGGGTCACCGCATCTACAACGATGCCACCCATAGCTTCGACGGCTTCCGCGAGGCGGTTCGCGAGGAGCAGCATCCTCTCACCGTGACCGTGGCGGCCTCCCAGTCCTTCAACGGGAAATTCGTGGGCTACGATTCTCTGCGCGGCGCCTACCGTGTTGACCTGAAGGGAACGGATTTCAATACGGCCTACTACCAGACCCCGGACCTTCACTACCGTGTTGACGTGGAGATCAAGGGAGACAGCGCTGACCGCAACGTGTACTTCTATACCTACACCCCCAACGGAGGACTTGAATCAGCTGTTTTGATGGATAGCCAAAATCGAGTCCTGCCTTATACGGTACAGGTCTGCAAGAATTTCTCCGGCGAGAACGAGGAGCCGCTGTTCTGCAAGGGAGACCCCGCTTATGGCGAGGCTTATTTCCCCATCTCTGTCAAGAGCGGTGAGAGCTTGAGCTTCTCGGTACTCAATCTCTATCAGAATTGGGGTGCCTTCCCGCTCAAGCAGATCTCTTCGGTCCAGTTCTTCGTCCCGTACTACCATCTTTCCACGGGCGTGACCGAGACGAACTGCATTGCCCCCTATTACGTGGACGGAAAGAACCTGTGGACTCTCCCCGACTTCCGCGCCATGTCCGCCCCCCTCTGGGCAGGTCAGCCTCAGCATACCTCCGGCGGCCGTCTCTACTTCCTTCAGTATACCGATGCGGAAGGGAATACCTACGCCTCCGATAAAACGGTGGATGAGATCGTCTCCCACGGCCCCGTATATACGGATATTTGGATGAACTATCTGTCGGACGACGGTCGGATCTCCATCGATTACCGCCATATGGAGATGCCCCAGACCGACGAGAACCGCACTTATTACGAGATCCGCATGAAGGTGCTGAAGGATATCTCCTTTGAGAACTTTGCGGAGGACTTCACCTTCTTCTCCATGGACGGACGCAGCATAGTCTACGATACTCTGGGCTATCTGAACGAAAATAACGAGGTCATCCTGACGAGCACGAATCAGAGCAAGCGCGAAAAAATCTACAAGCTGGGCAGCAAGTCTCCGTTCGTGTCCTTGTCCTATACGGCGGCGAGCAACGACTACGTCAATCTGGCGGCCGTGATCAAGGATTATTCTGCCACGATCGGCGGCCGGGCCTATACGGGCGGTATCGTTATGACCGACACGTTCCGGGGCAACGTCAACTACGTGCGTCTGACACTGGATCTGGGGAAGGTGACCCTGAAGGCGGGCGATGAGATCAACATCAACATGATCCTGATGCCCTGGGGCTCCCAGGAAACGGCGAAGGATGATATCTCAGGCGTCCTGAACGTCCGACGGGATACCTGCCTTGATCCCATCAAGGCCGAGGTTAAGACGGGAACCCTGATCGCGGATCCGTATATGCCCCAGATCAAGGCCGAGGGAGAGACCGCGGAGTTTACTCTCTCGGGAGGTAACAACCACATGGCTGTCCGCGTTTACGGCTTTGACAGCTACGAGAAGCCGGTCATCGAGGAGTATGTGAACGGTGAGTGGGTGGTTTACAACACCGCCTCCAAGAACGGCTACGACGGCTACATGGTCCACTACGACGGCGACGGAACCTACTCCTTCTCCTTCATCGTAGACATGAGCAACTGTGCCCGCACGTTCAGAGTAAAATCGTAAAAGAACAACTATGAGAATTATTCCGAATCAAGGTATCTGTGATCCCCATATGCACGTGTACAACGGCAAGGTTTACCTATATGCGACCCATGACCGTTGCCCCAATAATGACATCTATCGTATGGATGACTGGAAGGTGTTTTCCAGTGACGATCTGCTCAACTGGAAATTGGAATATACTCTGCGCCCCGAGGATACGTTCCTCGGGAAGTGCGAGGAGTGCTACGCTACGGATGCGGCTGAGCGAAACGGAAAGTACTACATGTATTTTTCCCATCAGCAAAAATGCACAGGTGTAGCGGTGGCCGACCGTCCCGAGGGGCCTTATAAGGACGCTTTGGGAAAGCCGTTGCTCCCTCCTTGGATGGTGGATACAGCCAGCTACGACCCTACGGTGTTCATCGATGACGACGAGGCAAGAACGCCTTACATCATCTTCGGTTACACCGTCATCGGCAAGCAGTACTACATCGCCCGTCTGAACGAGGACATGATCTCTCTGGCCGAAAAACCCCGGCCCATTGAGATCATAAACGGATGGAAAAACGATGCAAACTGGGTCCATAAGCGCAACGGCGTATACTACCTCAATGCTCACGGAAGCGAGTATGCTACCGCCGACAACATCTACGGCCCCTACACCTATCGCGGCAATTTCTGCCATGATGCTTATGTGGATCACGGTACCTTCTTTACCTACCACAATCAGCTGTATTTCACGTATGGGGTTCCCGAGAATTGGGGAGCTGAGAAGGTAGATCCTTTCTACCGCACTACAAAGATCATTTACGCGCATTACAAAGAAAACGGCGATATCTGCATCGACGAGTTCATTCAGGACGTGGGTGTCGGACAGTACGACGCCGCCTGGCCCGTCATTAAGGGCGAGTGGTACTTCGCTGCTTCGGATGGCGTGTACAAGAAGGAAAACGCCGATGGCTTTGAGATGCGGGGCTTGGGGGATGGATCCTACCTCTACTACCAGAATGTGCACAACCTTCGACAGAACGCCAAATTGTTCGTTCGCGGTATCAGCGGACAGAAGCCTTGTGAGATTGAGGTGAGAGAGGGGAGTTCCTTCGGTTACGTTTTGGGCTACTGTAAGGTTCAATCCGACGGAGAGGGTATCCGTGAATACGAGATCCCCTTGACCAACTCTCACGGCACTCATAGCCTCTGCTTCGTGTTCCGAGGCGAGGGTACGGATCTCTTTACCTTTGACGATTTCCGCTTTGAACAGGTCAAAGCCTGAATCGCGCAAACGCTCCTCTGCCCTTACGGGTGACGGCCGTCAAGCGTAAGGAAGAAATCCGAAAAAAGAGTTCCTCACCGGGCTCCAAAAAGTGTCAAGTAGGGGAATGAATTGTAAAAGCGGTTCAACATACCCTCAAAGAGGGGAGCCATCCTCATAGGTCAAAAATGCAACCTATGCCAAAAAGCCTTGTTTTACAAGGCTTTTTCGGTTTTTAGGGCAATTTTTTGACCTTTTGTTTTTTGCAACTTTTTCCGAGCTTTCGGGACTTGAACCCACGACATTTTCGCACATTTGAGAAATACCCGCTTTTCTGATATAATATAGACAGAAAGAAGGAAAGCGAGGATTTACAGATGAAAAACGGATATACCACGGTTCGCAGACTTAAACTCACCCCCTTTGAACTTCGAGTTGCTATCGAAACTCTCAATGCAAAGAGACTTAAACAGAAGGCAAACGGGATCGACAACAGAGCAACCTCCAATCTCATACTCCACCTGCTTGATGCACTTGAAGCATAATTACATACGGTTACAGCAAATGAATTTGCGGAAGCCGACTTTATG
>JAGAIH010000484.1 GCA_017626655.1 Clostridia bacterium
TATTCGGTGACCGACACCTACACCACCGACGAGGTGCTGACCTACGTCATCAGCCTGGTCAACGGCGGCTCCACCCCCTTGACCGATCTCACCGTCACCGACAACCTGGGCGGGTATATCCAGGACGGCGCTCTGCTGGTCCCTCTGGACTACGTGGAGGGATCGCTGAGCTACTACCTGAACGGCGCGCGGCAGGGGACTCCCGTGATCGGCGACACCAGCCCTCTGGTCATCACGGGCATTACGGTGCCCGCGAACAGCAACGCTTTCCTGGTCTACCAGGCCCGTGTCAACGAGTTCGCGCCTCCCGCCGCAGGGGGGACGGTCACCAACACCGCTACCGTCACGGGGGCGGGGATCCCCGCGCCCATCACCGCCACCGAGACGGTGAACGCCTCCTCCGAGGCTTTCCTGACCATCGCCAAGTCTCTGAATCCCACCACGGTCTCCGAGGGTGACCGCCTGACCTACACCTTCGTGATCCAGAACTTCGGCAACGCCCCCGTGGTGGCCACCGATGACGCCGTGGTCACCGATAACTTCGACCCCATCCTGTCGGATCTGGCGGTGTCCTTCAACGGCGCGGCCTGGACCGAGGGGACCCAGTACACCTACGACGAGGCCACCGGGGCCTTCGCCACCATCCCTGCCAACATCACCGTGCCTGCCGCCACCTACTCCCGCAACCCCTCGACCGGGGCCTGGACCGTGGTGCCGGGGGTGAGCACCTTGGTGGTGGTGGGGACTGTCTGATCTCCGACCTCGGGAAAACAGAAATTTCGGGGCTGTCCTGCGGGACGGCCCTTTTCTCTGTTGCGGGATCGTCGAAAATGTGATATAATAAAATAAAAATGGGGATCGCTTTACAGCTTTTCGGAGTTTTGTCGACTGTATGGGTGAAGGAACCATCAAAATATCTGTAAAGGAGGTGCGGCATGGAGCTTCAAGGCAAAGGGGCTATGAGCGACGAGCAGATCGTGGAGCTGTACTGGAGGCGGGACGAGCGGGCCATCCTGGAGACCGACCGCAAGTATCAGCATTTTCTGCTGACGGTCGCCCACAACATTCTCCGCGACGCGCAGGACTGCGAGGAGTGTCTGAACGATACCTATCTGGGGGCGTGGAACGCCATCCCGCCCGCGCGGCCCAAGGTCTTGCAAGCCTTTCTGGCCACCATCATGCGGCGGACGGCCATTGACCGCTACAAGGCGGGAAAGCGGCAGAAGCGGATCGACTCCGAGCTGACGGTGGCCCTCTCGGAGGTGGAGGAGCTTCTGACCGACGGAAGCGACCCCGCCGCCGAGCTGGACGCCCGTGAGCTGGGGCGGGTCATCAGCGCATACATCCGCTCTCTGCCCAAGCGGCGGAGGTATATCTTCATGAGCCGCTACTATATGGCGCGGCCCATCGGGGAGATCGCGGGGCTCTTGGGCTGTAGCGACTCCACCGTCAACAAGGAGATCGCCGCCATCAAGCGGGGACTCAGGGAAGTCTTGGAAAAGGAGGGGTATCCGCTATGAGAGAACAGGAATTTCTGGATGCGGTCAGCCACATCGAGGCAGACGTGGTGGAGTCCTTCGTGGCCATGGATGCCCGACTGCAAAGGAAGGCGGGGCGCTCCAGGGCCGGGATCATCTGGACGCGGATCGGTGCGGTGGCGGCGTGCTTTGCGGTGGTATTGAGCGCGGTGCTGATCCTGCCCATGCTGGGTGTGGGGGTGCCCGAGGTCTTTGATCCGCCCTTTGATTTTCCCTTCCCGGGCGGGCCCTCCAACGAGGCGCCTTCGCCTCCACAGCACGCCTCCTTTGATTTTGACAGCTACGAGGGGATGATCCGAGACTTCAAAAAGAGCGGTCTTCTCGCGGGTTCGGAGTCCATCCAGGGCATCAAGGACAGTATGGGGGAGACCTACGCCGCCTTCGTGGACAAGGTCGCGCAGGACGGCGAATTCCCTCACCCCATGCTGAACGGTCAGCCCATCCCCTACCAGAACAGGGAGGGATTTTCCAACGTCACCTTCTTCCCCGACGAGCTGTACGGTCTGCCCTGGGTGTGGTACCACTGTCTGGTGGAGGGGGAGCGGGTCAATATCCAGATCACCTACCCCGCCTGCAAGGGTGTGGCGGTGGATCCCGCCAAGGACGTCTCCGAGATGCTGAAGGCCATCGCGCCGAACGCGGTGAACCCGGACAATTACAAGGACAGACCCAATTACGAGGCTGTGTACCTCCAGAGTATCCCCATGGCAACAGGGGAGGTCGGCGTGCTGGTCTACGAACTGAAGGACAGGATCATGTATACCTTCTTCATGGGGGATGCTATGGTCATCGTCACCGACTACGAGGGCGTGATGACCCACCCGCTGTGGAGGCGGTTCTCCGTGGGAATGGGTGAGACCTCCGCAGAGGCGGGGGAAGATGATCTTTTGGAGGCGGGGGACGTGACCCGGGTCACGGTCTCGTCTCTTCCCGGGAGCTATGCCTACGCCTATGAGGGTGAGGACGCGCTGGCCATTGTGGAGTATCTGGACAGTCTGTCTCTTCGATCAGAGTTCGAGGAAGATCCCGACGAATACGTAGGTATGACGTGGGTGATCGCCGTGGATCACGCGGACGGAAGCACCATTACCGTGTACCATTTCGGGAATATGTTCATCCGCGCCGCGGACGGGCCGTGGTACAGGATGGAGTATGAGGAGGCGGCGCGCTTCCATGCTCTGTTGGATGAGCTGAACGGTGAATGATGGTTTCGGATGGAACTGTGTCCTTCAAATTGGGGTTTAGCGGGGAGAAGTCCGCGTTCCTTACTTAGCCTTCCCCAGCGGGGAAGGTGGCACCCGCTTCAGCGGGTGCCGGATGAGGAGAGCGGGTTTTAGATTTCCTTCCTGGTGTCAGCTTTTTCCTTGTCTATCAAAAAGAGAAACCACACCCGGAAGGCCTCTGTGTGCGGCTCTCCTCATCCACCGCTTCGCGGTCCCCCTTCTCCGCTGGAGAAGGCAAAGGAACGGTCATTGCCACGATAAACCCAAATTTGAAATCAAAGAAAGGAGCACCCCCATGGGCGAAAAGATCAAAATATTTCTCGCCGACGCGGTACGCCGTGTGGACTGGGTGCTTCTGCTCTGCACCACGGTGCTGTCGGTCATCAGCCTGGTGACGGTCTACGGCGCGGTAGACAACTTCGGCATGAGCAAGCTCCGTATGCAGCTGGCCATGGCTCTGGCCGGTGTGGTGGTCACCTTCATCATCGCCAATATGGATTACCACGTCATCGTGGATCGGCTGTGGATGTTCATGCTGATCTTCTCGGTGGGCCTTTTGGGTCTGACCCTGGTGGCGGGGGACACCGGCGCGGGAGTGGAAACCGCCAACAAGAGCTGGCTCACCATCCCCATCGTGGGCATCGCCATCCAGCCCTCGGAGTTCGTCAAGATCACCTTCATTTGCACCTTCGCCAAGCACCTGCACACAGTGCGGGCCTCCATCAACAAGCTCAAGACCCTCCTGCTCCTGGGCGCTCACGCCCTCCTCATCGTGGGGCTGATCCTGGTCTCGGGCGATCTGGGCGTGGCCTTGGTCTACATGGCCCTCGTCCTCATCATGCTCTTCTGCGCGGGACTCCATTGGGGCTATTTCGCGGGGGTGGGCGGCGCCATCGCGGTGGCCTTCCCCTTTCTGTGGGACTACCTGGCCACCTACCAGCAGGACCGCATCGTGGTGGGCTTCAACCCCGAGCTGGACCCCAAGGACAAGGGCTGGCAGCCCCTCCTTTCCAAGCAGTGTATTGAGAATGGTGGCCTCTTTGGCGTAGGCTGGCAGAACGGCGGCGACTACGAGGAGCTGACCGCCTCCCACACCGACTTCATCCTGGCCACGGTCTGCGAGAAGTTCGGCTTCCTCGGGGGACTTCTGGTGATCGTCACCCTGGCGGTCCTGGTCATGCGGATCCTCTGGATCGGTCGCCAGGCCAGCCACGACTACGGTATGCTCATCGCGGTGGGCGTGGCGGCGGTCATCATCGCCCAGACCCTGGAGAACGTGGGTATGTGCCTGGCCATCCTCCCCGTGGTGGGCATCACCCTTCCCTTCCTCTCCTGCGGCGGCTCCTCCCTGCTGGCCACCTACATCCTGGTGGGCATGGTCCATTCGGTGAAGTCCCACAAGCCCGTTCGCAGAATGTGGGAGTAACAGAATGATCATAGCGATACAAAAGGCATCCTCCCGTTTAGCTGATGCGCCGTAACGAAGGTTTTAAAAATAACAAGTGGTAAAGACAATCGATACAGTATATCGCAAATAATTATTTGAATGGAGATACTGTAATGAAAACATTGTACGAAACACTTGGTGGAACCTATTGTGAAGAAAACGGGCGTCTTATTCCAGAAATAAAACTGCCCGAACAAACCAATTATCAAATTGGCAAGTATGGGCAGTTTTATCTTGACTATATTAAAAACCACCGTTGCGGAAGATATACCACTCTGCTAACCGAAGGCACATTGAATGCTTGTTTGCACCAAATTGACCTTGAAGCAAACGAAATGCTTGAAACCATCATCCCCCGACTCGCTACCGAAAGAGGTATTGATGAAAACATGAAAGCTCGCGATATGCTCCGTTGGGTTGCTGAGATGAACAACATCAAGGCAAGCGCAGAGGAAGATTTTGAAAACGAACGAGCAATTTATAAGGCAAAGGTAAATAAATCTATGATACTTAAAACAGAAAGACTAACCATCCGTCACATTGTAGCAGACGATTGGAAAAGCATAAAAGATATTTGGGTGGACTTTAACACTTCCGCCCTTTCACAGTACGATAAACCGCACATCACCGATGACGAGGATGTTCAGCCGAGAATTGCAAAATGGGCAGGTGCGAACAGCGGCACCGAGCATATGTTTTTTGCTATCTGCCTTGGAGATACCGTGATCGGATACATAGCCTTTAACATCCGAGAAAACGGACACGAGATCGGCTATTGCTTCCACTCCGCATACCACGGCAAGGGCTACGCAAAGGAAAGCCACTTGGCACTCATTGACTATATGCGTGAGCTTGGTATCAAAAGGCTGACCGCAGGTACGGCACTCAACAATACGTCCTCTGTTTCGCTTCTCAAATCCTTGGGCTTTGAGCTGATCGAAACGGAAAAGGTATCCTTCTACAAGGATGCAGACGGCAATGATATTGTATTTGATGGCGGTGTGTTTGAGTTGGCTTTGTGATTAGGAGTAAAATAATGTCAAGAATTGAAAAAGTTGAATTTACAAATATGTGTATGGTATGCGACGGTGAGAGGGTCGTTGTTATCGACAGACAGAAGGAAGATTGGCCGGGTATTACGTTTCCGGGCGGTCACGTGGAACTCGGCGAATCTTTTACCGATGCGGTAATACGTGAGATACACGAAGAAACAGGGCTGAAAATTTCCTCACTTCAACTGTGTGGAATAAAAGATTGGTACGAAAACGATTGTAGATACGTTGTCTTGTTCTATAAAACAACCCATTTTGAAGGTGAGCTTGTTTCTTCCGAGGAAGGAAAAGTTTAGTGGGAGGAAATTGATAATCTTCCCAACCTCAATCTTTCGCTTGATATGAAAGATATGCTCCGTGTTTTTACAGAGGATGATTTAAGCGAATTTTTTTACTATCAAAAAGACGGCAAATGGTTATATGATTTGAAATAATCTAAGGTGCGATAAGGAATGGATAAAATGATCAAATGGATATTCTTCGATGTTGGTTCAACGCTCGTCGATGAAACCAAAGCATACGATCACAGAGTACGAGAAATGATTGCCGGAACGAACATCACTTTCAAGGAATTTGATGATGTCCGAATTGCTCTCGCAAGGCAAGGACTTGACGGCAATTCTGCCGCTATCAAACACTTTGGTTTGACGAAAACCCCGTGGCACTCGGAAGATGAAGTTACGTATTCAGATGCACAAAGCACATTGGCGGCTCTCGTTGACAAGGGATATAAACTCGGCATAATTGCGAACCAAAAACTCGGAACAGAAGAACGCTTGGAGTCTTGGGGCTTGCGCCAATACTTCGAGGTAATTGCTGCATCCGCAGAGATTGGATACGCTAAGCCCGACAAGGAAATCTTTGAAAAGGCTTTGGAGTTAGCAAAATGCACCGCAGTAGAAAGTGTTATGGTCGGTGATCGGCTCGATAATGATATTATCCCTGCCAAAGCGATTGGAATGAAAACCGTTTGGGTTAAGAACGGTCTTGCACAGTATCAAAGTGCAGAGCTTGGTGAGGGTGTTGCGGATTATCAAATCGGCTCGTTATCTGAATTACTCCGCATTTTATAAAGCAGACAGAAATTGAGGAACATTCAATGAAAATACAATATGAAAACCTAACGATCCGCCAAGCCGAAGTTGCTGATGCAAAGCAGCTTACCGCTTGGTGGAATGATGGTGCTGTGATGGCGCACGCAGGCTTTCCCAATGGATTGGGAACGGCCGAGGAAGAAGTTATAAAAGGACTCGGCAATGGTCGTATGGTCATTGAGGAAAGCGACCGTCTCATTGGTGAGTGCAATTACCGTAACATAGCGGACGGCGTTGCAGAAATCGGCATTAAGATATGTGAAACCGATTGTCAGAACCGTGGTGTTGGAAGAAAGGTTTTGAGTATGCTGATCGGTTGGCTGTTCAAAAATGGCTATTCCAAAATCGTCCTTGATACCAACTTGACGAACACAAGAGCACAGCACGTTTACGAATCGCTTGGTTTCCGTAGGGTGCGAACCAACATTGATTCTTGGAAAGATCAGCTCGGTCAGCTTCAATCATCGGTTGATTATGAGTTGGTTGAAAATGATTTTGTCAGCTACATAAACGACGTGCTACAGATTGAAGAAGCTCTCCGCCTGCGCCGTTTTGACGGAAATTATGATTTTGCCTTTGAATGGTATCAAGACCCCGAAACGGTTCTTCTTGTTGATGGCAAAGCTGAACCTTATTCCTACGAAACCTTGACGAATATGTATAACTACCTCAATGGCAAAGGCGAGCTGTATTTCATCGAAGTCA
>JAGAIH010000485.1 GCA_017626655.1 Clostridia bacterium
ATCGCGGATATCCCTATGCCCGTCCTGACCTGGGGACGGGCTTTTGTGCCGCTTGTAAAGGGCGGCGCGGGACGGCATACCCCGACCCGTGTGCTGGCGGAATCACAGCGCGTCGAGGGAGATCGCCTGATCTTCCCCCGCTATGCGGATCAATACGACCTTCTGACCGCCCGCTTCGCCGTGATCGCAGACGGCAAGGAGGCCGAGGGCGTCTGCTACGTCACCGATACAGCCCCCGAGGTCAGCCGCGGCAACCGCCCCCTGCCCCCCAAGGGCAAGCCCATCGGCACCTGGGTTACCTGTCCCGGGGAGGATATGGACTACTACGGCTTCGGCGGCATGATGACCGAGATCAACTCCACCTGGATCCAGACCCTCACCCCCGCCGAGGACGATATTCCCCACGTGTGGAACGGCAAGACCTACTGGTTCGTGAAGGCCATGATGGACACCTACGACCGCCTCATGATGCCCTGTATCCAGCGGGGGATCCCCTGCCTTCTGCGGCTCATCAACCGCTTCTCCTACCGCCTCAAGGGCTCGGACGGCGATCTCCGCGGGGTGATCGGTCATCCGCATTATGAGGATACGGGCTTCTCCGAGCAGATGTCGGCCTTCAACATCACTACCGAGGAAGGCCTGGATATGTACTGCGCCTGTCTGGACTTCCTCTGCGCCCGCTACGCTGATCCCAAGAGTCCCCTGTTCTGTGTCACCGTCATGGACGTGGGCAACGAGATCAACGCCCAGGCGGTATGGCACAACTGCGGGCCCATGCCCTGCGCCGCGTACATGGAGGAGTACGCCCAGCAGCTCCGCCTGGCTCACCTCATCGGGCGCAGGTACAACGCCGCCTTCCGCGTCGACGTCTCCTTTGACCATCACTTCGCCATGCCCTTCCGCCCCGATCCGTTGCGGTACTATTCCTCTAAGGAATGCCTGTACCGCCTGGCCGAGCTTTCCCGCCGAGACGGTGACTTCCCCTGGGGCATCTCCGCCCATCCCTACCCCGAGGATCTGACCAAGCCCGATTTCTACAACGACAAAACGGCGACCTTCTCCTTGGATACCCCCCGCATCACCATGAAGAACATCGAGGTCTGGCAGGCCCTCGCCGAGTCTCCCGATCTGCGCTACCGAGGCGCCCCCCGCCCCGTGGTCTTTGACGAGCAGGGCTTCCACACCGACTACGACGACCCCGAGAGCGAGAACAAGGGCGCTTACGCCTTTGTCCTGCTCTACCTGAAGATGCGGGGCTGTCCCGCTGTGGAGCAGTTCCTCATCAACCGCTACACCGATATGCCCCAGGGCGACGAGAGCGGCCTCCACCTGGGCCTGCGCTACGAGGAGGGCTACGCCGATGCCGAGCATCTCTTTATCCATCCCGGCCCCTACAAAAAGATCACCCACGCCATCCGCGCCATGGATACCGAGGCGGAGGGAGAGTGGGTGGCCGAGGCGCGGGCTTACATCGGAGAGGAGCTGTTCGATAGCCTTATATCCCCGAGGATCCCCGGGAAGCTTTCTTAAGAATTAATAAGATTAAATTTCGGGATAGCACCAAACGGATATTGACAATGGCGGTACGCATATGGTATGCTTATATGGCTAGGATTGTTGTCTTGGCAACAATGCTTTTATGCTCCCTTTCTGTGCGGTCCGGCCGTATGACGGCTTCGGATCTGCGTGTCACCGCCCCACCCCTTTCTGTTATGTTTGGCTCTGCGAACGACAGGATGTCGGTGATACGGAAGGGGGGCTTATCTTTTTCCAAAAACAAAAAGAGAGTGGCCTTCTCTCTGCATTCTTAGCGGAGAAATGGGAAGCATGAAAATTTCGGCAGAGAACTTGATTTCTCTGCCGATTGGTGTTATAATGAGCCTAACGAAAAGCCTCCCTTGTGTAAAGGGAGGTGCCGAGCGAATGCGAGGCGGAGGGATTGTAAATGCAGAAAGGCAGCGAAAACAATCCCTCAGTCGCTACCGCGACAGCTCCCTTTACACAAGGGAGCCTTTGGACACGCTCGTGCATCTTTAGGGGTATGGGCTTTGCCCGCAGCCTTTGTAATACAAAGGCGAAACCAGCGATAAAACAGAACGATAAATAAGAATTTGTAGGTGTGAATGATGAAAACTTTATATATGATTGGTGGCACTATGGGAGTTGGAAAAACAACTGTGTGCCAACAGCTCAAACAGGATTTACCGAATAGCGTATTTCTTGACGG
>JAGAIH010000486.1 GCA_017626655.1 Clostridia bacterium
CCCTACAATGGGTCATTGGCGACTGAGCCATTGTGCCGAACAGCTCGATAGACCCCCATTCCCCAATCAACCTTCCGCCAAAAGCCCCTCAATATAAGCCCCCAGCTCCTCAAAGGACCCATGCGGGTACTCGTTCACATCTGCATTCGGCGTATTGATCAGACAATCGGTCAGCAGAAATCCCCGCAGTCCCGCCTTGCCCCCCGCGATCATGTCCTCGGCTACGTCGTTGCCCACCATGAGGCAGTCGGTGGCGTCTAGACCTCCGCGGCGCAGGACCTCTCTGTAGTAGTCAGGGTTGGGCTTGCAGTAGCCGATGTCCTCGAAGGTGGTGTAGAACTCAAAGTCTTCGGGCTCCAGCCCTGCCCAGCGGATGCGCTTCTGGGTGGCGATGCGGGGGAACAGGGGATTGGTGGCCAGGATCACCCGAATGCCCTTGGCTTGCAGGGAGCGCACCAGCTCGGCGGCCTTGGGATTATGGCCGCAGACGGCGGACACCTCGTCGAACTCGGTGTTGTAGAAGACGTCCAGAATGGGCAGTTCCTTCGAAAGATCCGTATGGCTGACGGCGGTATAGGCCTCCCAGTAGGCCTCCTCGCCCGTGCGGCTGCCGTCGTTGTGGACCATGGCGGCGATACCCGCCTTCATGGCGGAGAGGAATCGCTCGGGGGTGTAGCCCAGGGGCGCGAGGCGGCGGATGAGGCGGCCGAAGTAGTCCTTCATGAAGACGTCCTGATCCATGGGGAGCAGGGTCCCGTCGAGGTCAAAGAGTACGGCTTTGAGCATGGCTTTTGGGGTCCTTTCGGGGAAAAAATAGGGCGCCCCGCGATCTCCCTCCATAGGAGATCCACGGAGACGCCCGAGGGTATTATACACCATTTTTGGGTGACTGTCAAGAAAAATTACGTCCTCTCCAAAATATTCACGAAAGAATTCTTCCCATACACCGTATACCCGAAGATCTCGGAGTCATTATCCAGAGTCAGAAGCTCCCCTTCCCTGACACCGTACATACACAGCATACGGGGCGCGGGATCCACGATGAGGATGCGCTTGCCCTCTCCCTCGGGGAAGTCGAAGGAGTGGTTGGTGTGGAAGGAGGCCACGGGCATGGAAACGATCTGGGAGGAGGCCACCGACAGCCCGCCCCAGTTCTGCTGGGCGATGGTGCGGAATTGGAGGGAGTAGACGAAGCGGTAGGTGTTGTTGGGGCAGAGGATCACCAGACCGCGTCGGTAGCGGCAGTTGGCGAAGGCTACCTTGTAGGTCACTTCCTTCCGCTTGCTACGGCCCCCACGGCTGTCGGGGTGGGGCATATCCGTGATGGTGAGGCCGAAGAAGATGCGCTCGGACAGCACCGACAGGTAGGGGGAGCCGTGGATCTCGTAGGACAGCTCGCCCCGTTCTCTCATTTTTTCCAGCTTCTTCATGAATTTGCGGCGGTCGATCATGCGGCGGACCGAGCGGATGACGAAGAGCCAGAGAAAGAGGATCCCACCGATGATGAGGATGGGCTTCCAGAGCAGGCGGAGGATGCCCAGGATGAGGGAGCCCAGCGTAGGGACCAGAGTGGAGAAGCCCAGAAAGATCAAGGCGTAGATGGAGACGAAGAAGATCACCGCGTAGAGAATGCGGCGGCCCCAGCGGGTCTTTTCGTTGCCCGTGCGGAGGTCCTTCTGCACGATCCAAACCGCGGAACGGCGGTGGAGCCGCAGGATGGAAAGACCGACCACCAGCACAAGGGCGGCGGCGGTGGCCACGGCGGTACATTCTCCGTGGCGCATACCCGTGAACTTCAGGGCGGGGATCAGAGAGGCCGAGATGACGGGGGTGGCGCCGAGGATCGTCACGGCGAAGCCCACGGCGTAGGGGATCTCCTTCAGCAGGAAGGGGGCTTCGGTCCGGTCCTTGTAGATCTCGCAGAACTGGTTAAAGCTGCGGTCGTCCACGTTGTCGTAGTAGCGCCACAGGAAGAAGAACAGCAGGATCAGGGTGACGGGGTGGATCAGGGCGAGGAAGGGCTCGGCCAGATCCCCCTCGCGGACCACCAGCTCGGTGTAGAGAAAGCTCATGAGATTCCCCACCGACTTCATGGTGACGAGGTGGAATACCCAGAGCTGGGCGGTGCAGAGCAGGGCCTTGCAGCCGTGCCAGAGAATGTCCTTGATGCGGGTCTTTGTCGGGTTCATGGCGGGTCTCCTTTGGTGGATTTGGAGGGGACTTTACCTATAGGATAGCATATTTTCGGGGGATTGTCAATCGCGGGATGGTTGAGGGGGGATTGCTACAAAGTGAGAATCGGGTCACGTCTCGTCGGCAAAGCCGTAGTCGGCGATATCGTCCAATTCCTCGCGGATCCTGTCCGACGCGTTCAAGGCTGCGTCGGGAGGAAGCCTGAAGCTGAAAACGCGGCCGTTGATCCGCAGGCGCAGTATATCGTGGTCTTGGTGCTTTTCAATGCTCATTTCCTCCAGCCAGCCGTCCTTTACGGTGGTGATCCTCCCTTGAAACACGCGGAGCTTGCCGTTTTCGTAGACGCAGATGCCGCGGTAAAACCAAAAATAAATGGCAACGAGGAGGATCAGCACCCATGCGACGAAGACCCAAGCCGAGGGGAGCAGGGAGATCAGAATGAAGACGAGAGACAACGCCCACGCGGCGAGGAACAGGGCAAAGCTCACAACGGCGACCAAAAAACGCGGAGACAGCTCGGAGGTTATCCACGGCGACAAGGGGATGAAGCAGCGGCGGTTCAGGATGCCGAAATACAGGATGAATGCCCAGATCATGTGGTAGAGGATCACCATAATGGTCCAGAAGCTGACGTCTGCAAGATCGCCAAGGGGAATCTCGCCCTCGATCAGACCCGAAAGCAGGATCACGGGGAGGCCGAGTACGTACCAAATGAAGATTTTGATTCCGCGGGACATGGGGAGCTCCTTTCTTTGCGTGGAATTTGGATGGGGTTGGGCTTTAAATTTGGGTTTGTCGGTGGGTTGCAACCAACGTTTCCGAACCTTCCCCTTTGGGGAAGGGGGACCACCGAAGGTGGTGGATGAGGTAAGACGTATGGGCCAAAACATCTTGATGGGCCAGCGTGATCACCTCATCCGTCACGCCCTACGGGCGCGCCACCTTCCCCAAAGGGGAAGGTCGGGGAGCGAGGGAACGAATCGACCGATAAACTGCAATTTGACTTTATGCCCAGTCCATCGTCCCGCTTTCCATCGGCGTGCCCGCCTCAATCCTCCCCGCGCAATGCGTTTCGCCACGAGACGATAAAACCAATTTCAAAGGAAATGTCCCCTACGATCTCCAAGACCTTCACACACAGATAGCTCCCGTATGTGACCTCTGTATACCCACTGTGGGAGCATAGATAGTAGTGTCCCGCCTCGTACAATTCATAGTCCGTTTCGGCATTGTGAAACGCGCTTCCGCCAAGGAACACGGAAACGACAAAAAACACGAAAATTGGGATGGAAAGAAGCAAAGGGATCAGGGTGGCATATTTTTTGATTGTGATCGCCTTCCATACTGCGTACACGGTATGGACGGCAACAGCCGCCAAAATCACGTATGCAAAATTCATGGTTTTCCTTTCTGCCGATCACGGCAAAGCTCACAATTCAATGTACTGCGGCACGATATCCGCGTACGTCCCGTCGGGCAGGCGGAACTCCTTGGGGATCACCCCCAGGCGGGTAAAGCCCACCTTCTCGTACAGGCGCAGAGCGCGGGTGTTGGTGGCCACCACGGCGGGGGTGGTCTCGGGGGTCACGGGAATGACGGAATAGGGCATGGGAGGACTCCTTTTAGAATGGTTTTTGGGGGCTTTCAAATTTGGGTTTATCGAACTGTTTGACAGAACAGATCAGTATGTGTTTAGGGGCCACCTCATCCGTCGGCTTCGCCGACACCTTCTCCTCCAGGAGAAGGCTTCGGTAACCGCAACCCCTTGAGATATAAAGATCTTTTGGGTCGTGGTAACCTAGGCTTCTCCTGGAGGAGAAGCTCCCGCGAAGCGGGTGATGAGGTGGCCACTTGCCCGTTTCCACTATGTTCCGTCAGACCGTTAAACCCCAATTTATCTCACTTCTTAAACATAACCCTCTCGCTGTTGAACAGCCTCGTCAGCACCACCACGAACACCCCCGCGGTGATGAGGTTGGCGGCTACGGTGAGAATGATCTGCATGGGCTCGCAGCTCATGGAGAACACCCCGCTGATGCACTGGACGCTGTTGTAGACGGGAATGAGGAACAGGCCGAGGCTCTTGTCGGGGCCGCCGAACATACCGCTGACGCCGATGACCGTGACCACCAGCATGAGGGGAGAGACCAGAGTGGAGGCCTCCTTGACCGAGGCCGCCAGGGCCGACAGGGTGGCGATGAGGGAGACGAAGACCAGGATGGTGGAGAGGATCACGCACAGGATCATGGCGTAGTCCCCGACCGTGTAGATGGAGGCGTCCACGGCTCCCATCTCCTCCCCACCCATGAGCTTGGGCAGAGCCAGGAGCACGCCCGCAAAGCTGCACAGTCCCCCCAAGAGGGACATGACCGACAGGGCGGCGATCTTGCCCAGAGCCAGCTCGCTCCGCTTGATGGGGGTGATGAGGAGGGTGGCGATGGTGCCTCTCTCCTTCTCGCCCGCGATGGACTCGGCGGTCATGGCCATGCAGGAGGAGAACATGAGCACGATGAGGAGCAGGGGCATGAGCATGGAGAAGAGCATACCCGTCAGATCCTCCTCGGTGGCTACGTCAAACGCTATGTCGGAGGAGACGTTCACGTCGAAGCGGTTGGCCATGGAGGATTCCAGGGCGTTCAGGAGGGCCAGCAGGGTGGAGTAGGCCGCCGAGGAATCGGCATCGGAGGAGTTGTAGTAGATCTTGACCTCGGGGGCGGGCTGACCGTTTGCGGGGTCGTAGGTCATGACGGCCTCGTCAAAGCCCTCGGGGATGACCATGTAGGCGTGGTAGCTCCCCTCGTTGATGCCGGCAGCCACGGTGTCGCGGTCGTGCTCCTCGGTGCAGTCGGGGCAACGGTAGTAGGTGACGTTGACCCCGCTGTTCAGGGTCACGGCAGAGATCATATCCGAGGAGCCGTGGAGCAGGACGCGGTATTCCATATCCTCTCCGCCGCCTCCCACGGCGTCGGTCAAAGCGCCTCCCATGAGGGAGTAGACTACGTAGATCAAAAGGCCGGGGAGAATGAGGGTAGCCAGCATACGCCGATCCCCGAAGAAGCGGCGCAGCTCCTTTTTCATGATGGTGAGAATGTTTTTCATATCACGCCTCCTCTCCCTTGCGGTCCTTGTACAGCTCAAAGAAGCGATCCTCCAGGCTCATGCCGCCGCAGACGGCGGAGAGGGTATCGCAGGCTACCATGCGGCCGTCGATGATGATGCCCACGCGGTCGCAGAGCTTTTCCACCAGGCTGAAGATGTGGGTGGAGAGGATGACGGTCTTGCCTCGCTCCCGCAGCTCCAGCAAAAAGTCGGTGACCACCTTGGCGGTGAGGACGTCCAGACCGTTGGTGGGCTCGTCGAAGATGATGACGTCGGGGTCGTGGACCACCGAGATCACCAGGGACACCTTCTGCTTCATGCCCGTGGACAGGTTCGCCACCTTGACCTCGGCGAAGCGGTCGATGCCGAATTTCCCGAACAGCTCGGCCTTGCGGGCGGCGGTGGTGGCGGGATCCACCCCGTGGAGGGAGGAGAAGAAATCGAAGAGGTAATTGGGGGTGAAGAAATCCTCCAGCTTCAGTTCTCCCGTGAGGAAGCCCACGCGGGAGCGGACGGTGTCGGGATCCTTCACCACACTGATCCCGTCCAGGGTCGCGTCCCCCTCGTCGGGGCGGATGAGGGTGGCCAGCATACGGAGGGTGGTGGTCTTGCCCGCGCCGTTGGGGCCCAGGAGACCAAAGATCTCCCCCTTGTTGGCGGTAAAGGACAGGCCGTCTACGGCGACCTTGACCTTTTGGTGTGTCTTTTCCAGCTGCTGTTGCTTTCTCGACAGCTTGAAGGTCTTGCGCAGATCCTGCGCGATGAGTATGGGTTCCATGAAATGCTCCTTGTTTATTTGATCGTTTATGTGGGTCTGACGGTCTGTTTCGATTGGCACGAACACTCGTAGGGAGCGACGCCCTCGTCGCTCCGCCACATAGAACATACCGATATGTTTCGGGTATAAAGGTAAAACATATATATCTGACAATAGATATGGGCAATTTTCAGGTTGCGGAGCGACGAGGGCGTCGCTCCCTACGATGGGTCATTGGCGACCGAGCCATCGTGCCGAACAGCGCGATAGACCCCGATCTCTGCGTTCACTCAATTCATTCACGCATTATTCGCCTGCTCCACGGCGCAGTCGATGGCCAGCACCAGGGCCAGGGCTTGGAGCTCGTCCCGGGGATCGCGGATGTTCAGAGCATAGCAATCCCCCCAGGTGAACCACTCCTTTTGGATGTCCACCACCACCTGCCCGTGGCGGGATACGGTATAGTCGTGGGCCCAGAAGTCTCCCTCCACGTCCCAGTCCGCGCCCTCCACGGTGTAGTGGGGACGGAAGAAGGAGAACTCCCGCACCACCTCGCCGATGAGCTGGCCGCCGACGTAGACCGAGTAGCGGGGCTTGAAGGTAAAGATCTGCTGCTCGATGTAGGCCACCTCCCGCCCGCTTATGTCGCAGACGTGGAGCTTCTTGCCCCAGGAGAACAGCTCGCCCTCCACGTAGTAGCGGTCGTTGCCCGTCTCGTCCCGCACGGTAAAGCGGTCGTTCCAAGAGAAGATCCGTTCCTCAATGAGCAGTTTCATAAAAATACCATATCCTTTCATAAAGTTGATTGGTTGTTTTTCTATATTATAACATATAGTCAAATGATTGTCAATGGGTTTCGGTGAAATTTGTTAAGAAATCTTCAATATATTTCATCGAGTTCATATAAAAAACTCCCGCCGCGTGCTTCCAGAGCCGAAAGCGAACGCTGCGGGAGGCGCTCGGGAAAAGCGAGAATACCCGAACGCAGACATATTATAACTCTTAAAATGTAAGAAGTCAATATATGAATTCACGAATTTACGGAATATTCACGGAAACGGGAGCGCATATCTTACAATATAAGAAAAAGGATGTGAGGTATACACCATGGATCAGATCCCGAACATTGGCCGCATACTCAAAAACACCCGTGAAGATCTAGACCTGACCCAGCTCAAGGTGATGGAGCTGACCGGAATCCACCATAAGACCCTGTCGGGCTACGAGAACGGCGTGGCCGAGCCCGATCTCCAGGTCCTGGCGACCCTGTGCCGCCTGTACCGCCTTTCCATGGACGTGGTCCTGGGCATCAAGCCTCCGCCCGACGCCCTGATGCTCTCCAAGCAGGAAAAAGCTTTGATCGGACAGTACCGTAAGCTCCCCTCGGACGGGCAAAAGGCACTGTCGGCTCTGCTGGACAGTCTGGACAGGACGAGCCCCGCGTGATCCCACAAAAAGCGAGTCCCCCCGCACGATTGCGCGAGAGGACTCTTTTTGTATGCTGAAGGGTCTGAGGGATCAGAAGCCCTTGCAGTTTTCCTTGACCTCGTCGTAGGTATTGGTGATCTCCAGGGCAGGAGCGGGGGTCAGGAGAGACACCACCACGATGACGATGAGACCCACGATGAAGGCGGGGAGCAGCTCGTAGATATCCAGGATGGTCCCGGCGCAGAGCTTGCGGACCACGAACTTCCAAACAAAGACGGTGACGCCGCCCGCGATCATGCCCGAGATGGCACCGTACTTGTTGGCGCGCTTCCAGAACAGGGCGCAGAGGATGACGGGACCGAAGGCCGCGCCAAAGCCCGCCCAGGCAAAGGACACGATGCGGAAGACCGAGCTGGAGGGGTCGGCGGCCAGGAAGATAGCCACGATGGAGATAACGATGACCGACACGCGGGCAATGATCATGTTGGTCTTGGTGGAGACCTTGACTCGGAATGCTTCCACGATGAGGTTCTGGGACACCGAGGAGGCGGCGGCCAGGAGCTGGGAGTCGGCGGTGGACATGGTGGAGGCCAGGATGCCCGCCAGGATGATACCGCCCGTGATGGCGGGAACGAAGCCGTAGGTACTGAGGAACTTGGCGATATCCACGATGATGGTCTCGGCGGCGGAGGCATCGGCATAGGTGGGGAGGATGCCGTTCTTCATGAGGGAATAGCCCACCACACCGATCAGCACGGCCACGCCCATGGAGATAACCACCCAGACAGAGGCCACGCGGCGGGAGGTCTTGAGCTTGTTCTCGTCCTCGATGGCCATGAAGCGGAGCAGGATGTGGGGCATACCGAAGTAGCCCAGACCCCAGGCCAGGGTGGAGGCGACGGGCAGGGCGCCGTAGGAGCCGGTCTCGCCCGTGGCTACGTTGAAGCCCTTGAAGAGGTCGAGGTAGCCGTCCAGACCCTGTACGTTGGCGAAGACCGCGTCAAATCCATGAACCAGACCCTCGGTGAAGCCCACCACCACGAAGAGGGCGATGGTCATGACGATGGACTGGACGAAGTCGGTGGTGGAGGCAGCCAGGAAGCCGCCCAGGGTGCAGTAGATGACGATGACGGCGGCGGAGACCACCATGGCCAGCATGTAGTCGATGCCGAAGAGGGAGGAGAACAGCTTACCGCAGGCGGCAAAGCCCGAGGCGGTGTAGGGGATGAAGAAGATGACGATGAACAGGGCCGAGATGATGGTCAGGACCCGGCTCTTGTCCCCGAAGCGGCGGGAGAAGAAGTCGGGGATGGTGAAGGCGTCGATGCGGTGGGAGTACACGCGGAGACGCTTGGCTACGAAGAGCCAGTTGAGGTAGGTACCAATGGCCAGACCGATGGCGGTCCAGGAGGCCTCGGCGAGACCCCCCATCATGGCAACGGCAGGGAGGCCCATGAGGAGCCAGCCGCTCATGTCCGAGGCCTCGGCGCTCATGGCGGTGACCAGGGGGCCCAGCTTACGGCCGCCCAGGAAGAAGTCTCCGGCGGTCTTGTTCTTTTTGGAAACGGCAACACCAATAGCCAGCATCATGCCCATGTACAGGACGATGGTCGCCAGCATGATCCATTCCGAGATTTGCATAACAGAATTCCTTTCGATCTCAAAAGATGTAACATTATAGCACAAATCAAAATAGACCGAAATACAGAACCGATTATGTACGGAGAAATCGAAAATAAAAGCCAATTCGATGCAAAAATAATTGCTACGAAACGGATTTTGCTATAGACCGCAGTTCGGACTTTTTCTGTAAGTTAAAATTCACTTAAAATTTTTGTGAAAAATTCCCAAAAACAAATTATGAAGGAGATGAGAAAGTATTCTTGCAAATAGGAAGGGGGGACTTACTTCCTGTCGAGATCCCGATACCCCGCCAGAAACAGGGGCATGGTGCGGCGGCCGTACTCGGCCAGAGGGTACTGGCCCCCTACCAGACACCAGTCGTAGAGGATGGCCCGCTCCCACAGGGCGAAGGTCTTGACCATCTCGTTGACCGAAAAGGCGGTGCCAAACTCCCCCGACTGTTGGCCCTCCGAGAAGATGGAGCGGAGCAGGCGGTAGTAGGTGCGGTCGTGATCCAACAGGTGCTTTTCGCTCTTGGTGACCAGCTGGGTGGAGAGGAGGCGGGTGAGCAGCTCCAGAGAGACGGTGTTTTCAATGAGGCGGAACAGCTCGTAGTTGAGGTAGAGGAGCTTGTCGGTGGCGGTCATCTCGGGGGTGAGGGAGTCGGTCAGCTCCTCGTACTTCTCGTCGAAGAGGTAGGACAGGGAGGACAGGAGGGCGTCCTTACCGCTGAAGTAGTGGTAGAAGGACCCCTTGGAGGTGCCGGATTCGTAGACGATGTCGTCCACGGTGGTGTCCTCATAGCCCTGCTCGTAGAACAGCTTCCAAGCCGCCGCTACGATCTTGGCCTTGGTGGTCTGGGTGCGCTTTTTTCTCATGGTGGTCCTCCTTCAAATTTGGGTTTATCGGTCTGACGGAACAGAGTGGAATTGGGAAGGGTGACCCTCATCCACCGCTGCGCGGTCCCCCTTCCCCCGAGGGGAAGGTATTCGGCTCGTGCTTTTCGTTATCCCTGAAAAGCTATTGGTATCAGTACGTTTTTTGGTATCAGCCAAGGAAACGGCTGACGCATTGACCTTCCCCTCGGGGGAAGGGGGACCGCGATAGCGGTGGATGAGGGTCACCCAAAAACATACTGACCTGTTCCGTCAAACAGTTCGCTAAACCCCAATTACTCTTTTCTCCCTACAGTATACCACACAACCCCTTTTTTCGCAAGAGCAAACCGAAAAATCTTGCATTTTCCCGCAAAATATGCTACAATAAAGCCATCAACTCCAAAGGAGGCTCCCATGCGTCCCGACTATACCCTCTCCGACCGCGATTTCATCAACCCCGATACCATCGACCTCTACTGTAATACCAACGCCCACCTGCTGACTACCCCTCCCACCGCCTTCGTGTTGGAGCTTCCCGGCTTGGGCGGCGGCTCCTGCCTGGGCGGGTGCATGGACATCGCCCCCTATAACGGCCCCCTGTCAGGTGCGCTCGCCGAGAAGGGCATCCTCCAGGCCTACGTTTTCCCCGGCCCCTGGAGCTGGATGAACCGCGGCGCCGTCCGCATGGTCAACGCTCTGGTGGACGCCATCCGCGAGAAGTATGGCCTCACCGAAAAAGCCCCCTGGGCGGTCATGGGAGGCAGCATGGGCGGTACGGGAGCCCTCCTTTACGCCGCCTCCCACGGCGGCGACTCCGCCTACACCCCCACCGCTTGTTTGGCCCACTGCCCCTGCGTGGACGTCCTGGATCGGGTGTACTGCGCCCCCGACGTCCCCCGCTCCCTCTTCCGCGCCGTGGCCGACTACGAAATGCCCATCGCCGAGGCCTTGAAGACCCTTTCCCCCGTCTGCCGCGTGGATGATCTGCCCCGTATCCCCTACCATATCATCAACGACCTTTCCGACGAGCTGTTCCCTCCCGAGCAGATGGACGCCTACGTGGAGACTCTGCGCGGTAAGGGTCATACCATCACCTACCACCGCCTGCCAAACTGCCGCCACGGGGAGCTGACGGGGGAGGAGTGGGAGGTCATTCGGGAGTTTTTGCTGGGGCATCTGGTGAAGTGAAGCATACCTCTTTTGCGTGTATCATATAAGAGGAAGGGAAGCTCGTCAAGTCCTGCTGAAAAAGGGCCTTTTGGGCTTCCTAAAATTTTTTTGAAAAACTTTTCAAAAACCTCTTGACAAAACCACCGAAATGGTGTATAATCAAATCACACCAAAACGGTGGCAATTAAAATCCGAAAGGAAAGGCCGACCATGAAGATCACCCAGGAAGCGGATTACGCCCTGCGTATGATGTGCCTTCTGACCAAGGAGACCGCCCGGGGAAACACCCCCGTGGGCGCGGCGACTCTGGCCGAGGGCGTGGCCGTCCCTACCCGGTTCGGGCTCAAGATCCTGAACAAGCTCTCGGGGGCTGATCTGGTCAAGACCAGCCGCGGAGCCACGGGAGGCTACAGCCTGAACACCGACCCTAAGACCCTGACGGTCCGACGGGTCATCGAGGCGATCGACGGGCCCATCGAGATCAATCGGTGCCTGTCGGATACCCACCAATGTCTCAACAACCCCAATAAAGACTGCTGTCGACTGCACCACGTCTTCGAGGAGCTGAACCGCCACATCACCGAACGGCTGGATCGGCTCACCGTCGCCACGGTGGTGGACGAGAGAGTGGGGCTGGGAGACCTCTTGGACATCATACAGTAGAGCGTACCCCAACACAAGTAACTTTTGGGCGAAAAGCCCGCAACAAAATTCAAAATTTAAATTTCAGGAGGAATTACAACATGAAAAAGTGGAGATGCAAGGTCTGCGGTGAGATCATCGAGAGCGAGAACTACCCCGAGCAGTGCCCCAGATGCAAGGTCAAGGGCGAGGACAAGTTTGAAGAGGTCGTCGACAACAAGATGACCTGGGCCGCCGAGCACGTGGTCGGCGTGGCTAAGGGCGCACCCGACGCCATCATCGAGGGTCTGCGCGCCAACTTCGAGGGCGAGTGCTCCGAGGTCGGTATGTACCTGGCTATGGCCCGCGTGGCCGCCCGCGAGGGTTACCCCGAGATCGCCCTGTACTGGGAGAAGGCCGCCTATGAGGAGGCCGAGCACGCCGCTAAG
>JAGAIH010000487.1 GCA_017626655.1 Clostridia bacterium
CCTATACCAATGCCTATGATAACCGAAAGAGCCGTAACGTAAAGCGAAGCCACGATCATCGGGAATATCCCGTAGCTTGGATTGTCCGCAAGCGGCGCCCAATCACTTCCAAACAGGAACTTTGCAAAGCCCGTCTTTGCAATAAACGGCACTCCGCTGACAAAGAGGAAAACCGTGATCGTCGCAAGCGCGAGAATGGAAAAGATTGCGGAGAAAAGGAATACTCCGCGCATTACCTTTTCTCTCGCATTTATAAATCCGTACAGATTTTTCATATTATTTCGAAACGCCTGCCCAAGTCTTGATAGCCGCGTCGCCTGCCTCTACGTTGTAGATGTTTTTAAGATCTTCAAGAGAAATGTTGTCAAAGGTGTTTGCCTTATTAACGATTACGGCAATACCGTCCTTTGCAACCTCGTAGTAGGTGCAGTTATCAGCTTTAGAAGGATTGAAGGCTTCGGAAATCATACCGAAATCGGATACACCGTTCTTTGCATCGTTGTAGCCCGTGCCGCTTCCGCCACCGCCAACGGTAACGCTGACACCGCTCTGCATCTCCTCAAATTTAGCCGCGAGCTTTTCCATCAGGGGCTTGAGCGAGGTAGAACCCGAAATTGCAATCTCGCCCGAGAGACCGGGAACGACCGTGTATGCAACCGCACCTTCCTTGGTGGAAACGTAGCCGTTGTCGGAAATGATCGTCTGTGCATCAGAGCTTTGAAGGAAGGTAAGGAATGCGGTATTGACTTCACTTGCAACCTTGCTCTCTTGGTAGACTACGTTAAGAGGACGGGAAATCTTATAAGAGCCGTTCTTGATATTCTCAAGAGTAGGCTCAATACCGTCAACCTTGAGAACCTTTACCTCGTCGGTGATGTAGCCAAGGCTATCGTAACCGATGGCGAGAGGATTGCCCTTGACTTCCTGAAGAACCGCAGCAGTTCCCGTTGCGACGATAACGCCAGAAACGTCGGTTTTGCCCTTGAGTCCGATGATCTCCATGAATGCGGACTTTGTTCCGCTTCCGTCCTCGCGGGTGACAACGCTGATGTTCTTGTTTTCATCAAACTTTGCGCCGCCGCAAGAGGTCAGCGCACCGAGGGTGCAGAGTGTGAGTGCAAATGTGAGTATGAGTGCAAAAATCTTTTTCATTGTTCAAAATCTCCTTTTCGTGTTTTGCACCATCATTATACCAAAGGCGAAAAATTCCAACAACCATACTTTCGTTCGGTGCGTGTAAGGTTTATGTAAATTCGCAGGGTAATATTGAATATGCTGGCAGTAGTTTACATTCAAGATAGGAAGTGAAGCGGCAGAGGACTTTAAGGTGACCTATAAGGAATTATTCCCTCGAATCTGCCAAGAAAATCAGAAAGACCGAGAATGATACCGAATCATTACGAGGATATTCTCGGAGCGTATCTCCGACCACGCCGTAAACGTGCTTGAATCGGTGGAGGAGCTCCGTGAAAAAGGCATTGAGTTCTCACCTGCCGCAAGAGAGGAAATTGCTGTTCTTTGCGCCGCAACGAACGAAATACTTGCCTTGACCGAAACCGCTTTCATTAACAACGATATTGCTCTTGCATACGACGTTGAGCCTCTTGAACAGGTGATCGACAATCTGAAAACGCTTCTCCGTAATAACCACATTGCAAGACTTAAGGAAGGCTCTTGCACCGTCGAAACCGGATTTATATGGTCGGATCTCATCACCAACTTTGAGCGTGTGAGTGACCATTGCTCCAACATTGCCGTCGGTATTATCGACGTAAGCGAGCATACGATGAATGCTCACGAGGTTATCAAGAGCCTCAAAGCAGACAATACGCATTACAGCGATAAGTACCGGGAATATTCGAGAAAGTATGTTGTTGGGAAGCTTATTTAAGCTATAAAAAGAGCATTGTCGGTGCTATTCAAGGAAGCACGGACAATGCTTTTTCTATAATATTTTTCTTGCAAAACCTATTGACAGACTGACGATCACTATCTGAAACCGCATGGAGACAAAGGGAAAAACAACCTCAACCGAATCATTCGATTTGGCTACCAATCTCTATTTGTCGGATTTCTCTGAATGATCTTACGCCATTCTGATGGGGAAACACCGGTTTTATGAACAAAGCGTTTAAAAAAATACGGATAGTCGTAATAGCCGCATTCCTCTGAAATTTCGGTGATCGGCTTGGACGTCGTTTCCAGTAAATACATGGCTTTCTTAATTTTCACATCGTTGATATATTGGATAGGTGATACACCGAATTCACGATGAAACAATCGCTCTACATAATTCTTACTGTAATGAAATGCCTCACACAGATCTGCCAGAGATGTAATTTCCGCGATATGCTCTTTCACAAACTTGGATAATGTATCTGCAACTGTACTGGACGGTACCTTCTGACGCAAAGACAGTAATAGCTTATGAAACAAATACTGCTGTTCCGCGTACATATATTTCTGATGTGAAGCAGTATCGATTTGCAACATAAGCTCGGACAGCGCAGTATAGTCAAAGCTTCCTCTATACGGTAACGCGTTGGCATGATCGCTCCATTCCCCGTCAAAATGTACGAACAGGTAATGAGGCGCGTCGCTGACCAGCTCTCCCGCCTGATAGCAGTTCTTCCTTTGTATATAGTACTCACCCGCTCGAACCTCGACCTGCTCGCCGTTTTCGGAGAAACGAAGAATCCCTTGATAGACCATAAGCAGAACGTTTACAGAGCAATGTCGCTCTATGTGATGCTCCTTTTTTTCAAAGAAGCGGAAGGAGGCAAACTGATAGAGGATGGGACAGTTCAGATCAATGCCGTACATGGGAAATCTCCTTTCCGAATGATCGCATGCTTTCATTATACCCTAAATGTGTGCTTTTGTCAATATAATATGCGTATTCGACAATAAACATTTGCTAATTGATGTGATATAATAAATATACCAAAAGCATAAAGAAGGAGGAGAATCATGTATAAGTGGAATTTTTATACGACCAAGGAGCTTCGCACGCAGGGCTGGTTACGGCGTCAGCTGGAGATTCAGGCCGAGGGGCTTAGTGGGAATCTGGACAAGGTCTGGAGAGATGTAAGGGACAGCGCGTGGATCGGAGGGAATGCCGAGGGCTGGGAGCGGGTCCCCTACTGGTTAGATGGCTTCATTCCCCTTGCCTATCTGCTGGATAACAAGGACATGATCGCCCGAGCCAAAACCTATGTGGATGCCATTCTCGCCCAGCAGAAGCCTAGCGGCTGGATCTGTCCCTGTGGCGAGGACAAGATCCCCGGATACGACACCTGGGCAGTACAGCTCATCTCCAAGGTGCTTGTGGTCTACTACGAATGTTCGGGAGACGAGCGAATTCCCGAGGTGCTCTACCGTGTACTGAAAAACTACTACGAACTGCTGGAGAGCAAGACTATATCCCTGTTCGGCTGGGGCAAATATCGCTGGTTTGAGAGCTTCATCGCCATCAACTTCATTTGGGAACGCTACCGCGAGGAATGGGTGACAGATCTGGCTAAGATCATCAAGGAGCAAGGCGCAGATTACGCTGCTATGACCGAGCTTTGGAAAATCCCCGTCAATCGTTGGACTTTTGACACCCACATTGTCAATCTTGGTATGATGCTGAAGTATGAGGCGGTCAGCTGTGATATTCTGGGAGAGGCGTATACCGACATCGCCGAGAAATTGATGACCGTGCTGAATGCTTACAACGGTACCCCCGTGGGCCTTTTTACGGGAGACGAATGTCTGTCGGGACTCAGTCCTATTCAAGGCACCGAGCTTTGTGCCGTGGCGGAGCAGATGTACGCCTACGAGCTTCTGTTTGCCCGTACGGGAGACGCGAAGTGGGCCGAGCGGCTGGAGCTTTTGGCCTTTAACGCCCTTCCCGCTACCATCAGCGACGATATGTGGACCCATCAGTACCTGCAAATGAGCAATCAGATCTCCTGCGAGCGTTTTCCCGCTAAGCCTATTTTCCGTACCAACGGCGGCGAGGCGCATCTGTTCGGTCTGGAGCCCAACTACGGCTGTTGTACGGCTAATTTCAATCAGGCATGGCCGAAATTTGCCCTGTCGGCATTTATGCACTGCGGAGATACGGTGCTCTCGGCTGTCCCCGTCCCCTCCACACTCAAGGCGGACGGTCTGACTGTATCCCTCAAGACGAATTACCCCTTTGAAAACAGTTTTGCCTACGAGGTGGAGTCGGATAAGCCCATCTGTCTGAAGATACGGATCCCTTCATTTGCTAAGAACCTCTGCGTGAACGGACAAGCCACATGCTACCGGGAGGAGCTCAGCTTTGAGATTCCCGAGGGTCAGCTGACATACATTGACGTGACCTTTGACACATTACCGAGGTTGGTGAATCGGCCTCATGATCTGAAGTGCGTACAGTGTGGCTCGCTGGTGTTCTCGTTGCCCATCTCCTATGAAAAGAAGATGTTGGAATTTGAACGAAACGGCGTAGAGCGGAAATTCCCCTATTGTGATTACGAATACTTGCCCACCTCACCATGGAATTACGCTTATTCGTCCCCCTTCTTCAAGTTAGATACGCGGGACGTATCGGACATTCCCTTTAGTTCTGAGAAACCGCCCGTAGTCTTGAAGGCGGAGGTCAAGCGGATCCCTTGGGGTTTTGAGGATGGATATACGTCGGTTTGTGCCAAGGTTCCCCAGAGCCGAATTCCTCTGTCAGAGGCTGAAACTGTTGAGCTGTATCCGTACGGCTGTGCAAAGCTGCGTATGACCGAGCTTCCGCTCCTATAACCAGCGGAAGGGTGATCCAATTTTTTATTGTATTCCATTCGGTTCATTTTGAAAGTGGCTCAACGATAATCGAGAAGGGGCTGAGTCAAACTGAACTATTTAACTTTTCACAAGTAAACGAGCAACAGAAAACCAAGATCAATCGACTGATTTGACCTTGGTTTTTTGTTATGGTTACACATAGCGTTCAAAATTTGTTCATGCTATGAAGCAGCACCTTTTCTGTTGGTGTACGGTTTCAGAAAGGAGGACGGCGACCAGTGGGGAAGCTATAGCTATATGATCTGTATAGTCTTGCTTGAAGTCATGTTCAGCAAGGCATTTCGAGATGCTCGATCGGACACCAAAGAACCAGATCGAACAAGTAATGGGTGGGGCTTCGGTATGATTCTTCGTTTGATTTGTCCCGATCCTTCAGTGATAATTCACACTTTGTTTACAATACAAAATTCATGCATTCGGTTGACTCAGCGCATGAATTGATGTATAATTATGGTAAATTGGGGAAGAAGTGGTTTTCGCGACATCACCGTCTGTTTATTCTTGAAAATTAACTTTCCGTTTTCAAAATATACGGCTCTGACGACTGTCGAGCAAGCCAATGATTTCCCAAAATGTAGGTTTGACTGAAAGGAATTTGGTAGAGGTTCAATGTTGAGTTTTGAAAAGCAGGAAACCAAAGGACGCGCTGAGATGCTCGCCCTGTTTGATGTCGGAACCTTTGTGGAAACGGGTGCCTTCGTGCGCCGCACGGGGGATGGCGAGCCCTATGATGCCGTTCTGACGGGCTATGGCTCGGTGAACGGTAAGCTGGCCTTCGCCTTTGTGCAGGACAGCGACCGCAAGGCCGGCGCCCTGGACGCAATCGGTGCTGACAAGATCGAAAAGCTGTACGAGCAAGCCCTTCGCGTGGGCGCGCCTGTGATCGGTGTATTTGACTCCGCAGGTGCGGTTGTCTATGACGGTGCCCCCGCTCTGACATCGTATGGAAGAGTCATGAAGTGTGTTTCGAATGCATCGGGCATCATTCCTCAGATCGCAATGGTGGACGGTATTTGCACGGGCATGGCTTCTGTTATTGCATCCATGTTCGATATCACGGTTACAGTGAAGTCCGTCTCCGAAATCGCTTTCCACAGCGGTGCCGCAAAGGGAGAGGATAAGACCCCCTATGCCGAGACCTGCGGTTTGACTGCCATCAACTGTGAGGACGCAACCTCCGCTGTCGGTGCCGTGCGCAGTCTCATCACCCTTCTGCCCCGCAATAACCGCGACGTCTCCGACGTGGAGCCCACCGACGATCCGGCTCGTCCCGTCCCCGCCGACGAGCTGACGGGACTGGCTCTCGTCAAGGCTCTGGCTGACAACGGACAAGTTATCGACCTCTACGAGGCCTTCGCTCCCGAAATGACCACGGCCCTCTGCACCATTGGCGGCAGAACCTGCGGCGTGATCGCAACTGACGCTTCGGTTGAGGACGGCAAGCTCACCCCCAAGGGCGCACGCAAGGCCGCTCGCATGGTGTCCTTCTGCGACGCATTCTCCATCCCCGTGGTGACCCTGGTGGATTCCGTGGGCGTGGATAATTCCGCTCCCCGTGAGCCCGCCCCCGTCTTCGGCAAGCTGGCCAAGGCTTACGCCACCGCAACCACCGCCAAGATCAGCGTGGTGGTGGGCAACGCCTACGGTGCCGCCTTCACCCTGCTGGGCTCCCGTGCCCTGGGTGCTGATCTGGCTCTGGCTCTCCCCGAAACCGTGATCTCGGTTCTGGCTCCTGAAAAGGCCGTGGCCTTCCTCATGAACGATCAGATCACCGAGGAGAAGCCCCGTGAGGCCGTGGAGACCGAGTGGATGGAGACCGTGGCCTCTCCCGTGGCCGCCGCTGAGTCGGGTGACATCGACGATATCGTCCCCGCCGCCGAGCTCCGCGCCCGCCTGTCCTCCGCCCTCTACATGCTGGCAGAGAAGGCCGATACCACTCCCGACCGCAAGCACGGCGTTCCCACGCTGTAAGGAGGTCGCTTCATGAAAAGAATCATCAGTCTGACCCTCGCGGCGTTGATGCTGGTCACGGTTCTCATGCTTGCCACTTCCTGCGGCATGGAGAGCATGACCGGCTACACGCGGCTGAGGGATCACATCAAGACGTCGGGCGGAGAAGGATACATTATCTCTCTTGACGCTAATAAGGTAGGTCTTACCTCCGCCGCCATCAAGGTGGTCACCACCGAGGACGGGGATGAATACGTCTGCCTTGGAGGCTTCGTCGTCAATACCCAATCAGCGGTAGTCTATCAGGTGGGACTCAACCTCACGGGCAGTCCCGAAAAGGCCGAGCTGACCTACGAGGTGCTCAATGCCGCTACCGCTCAGAAGACTGCGGCAGGGAAAGCCACCGTCCTGCTCACCCACTATACGGGCGAGGATTACGTCACCTTTGATGAGGTGGAGGGTATCAACGTCTCCGCCGAGCTGACCCACCGCAATCAGGCGCGAGTCCTGCTCAACTCCCTGCTCCTGGCCCTGGATACCTACACCACCGAGAACATGGGCATGGATCTGCATGAATTGGGCTTCATCGCTCTGTCGGCCAAGTACATGGCTCCCGTGGAGTCTGCCGAGGTCCAGGAGGACCTGGGCGGCGCCTTCTCCCCCGCCCGCCTCAGCATGGCCGGTCTCATGATCGTCCAGGGCGTGGGCATGGTGTTCCTGGTCCTGGCCATCCTGTGGATGGTGCTTCTGATCTTCAAGAAGGTATTCTATAAGGATCCCGCCAAGCAGGAGAAGAAGGAGGAAGCCCCCGTCGAGGCTCCCGCTCCTGTAGTTGCTCCCGCCGATGACGGTGCCCTGGTAGCCGCGATCACCGCCGCTGTAGCTGCTTATATCGACTCCGACCCCGCCCTCTCTTCCCAGTTCGCCGGAGGCTTCCGCGTCGTTTCCTTCAAGAAGAAGAACGGCAAGACCTCCTGGAACCAATAACATTTGAATTTTGAAAGGAATTAACATCATGAAAAGATTTTCCGTAACCGTTAACGGTGTCGCATACGACGTAACTGTGGAGGAGATCGGCGGTGCCGCCGCTCCCGCTGCCCCTGTCGCTCCCGTGGCCTCTCCCGTAGCCGCCCCCGCTCCCGCCGCTGCTCCTGCTCCTGCCGCCGCTCCTGCC
>JAGAIH010000488.1 GCA_017626655.1 Clostridia bacterium
ATAGGATCCTCCTTGCCCGCAGGGAGCGGGTCTTACAAGTATCGGTTTTCTTTTTGGGCATATTCACCCACTTTGCTTTATTATACCATACCCTCGCCCTCGGGTCAAGCGGTTTTGCACAAATTATTTTTCTTTTTTTCGTGCGTTTTTGTATGGTGAGACTTGACAGGGGGGTGGGGGTGTGGTATAATGGGAGGTGCCAAACGATCCGAATAGAACGCGTACGTGCCTTGTGCATAGTAGGCCTTCTTTGTTATTCTCATTTTTACCTCTCGGTAAAAGTGCGAGTTCCATATTATATGAGTATGGCAAAGAGGCGTGCAGATAAGGCGTACTTTTTCATGCGTTCTATAATGGATCTGTTTGGCGACGATCGGAGCTTGGCATTTTTCGTGCGCTGGCTTCGGTTGGCGCACTTTTATTTTTGAGGAGAGAAACATGAGTCACAGTTTAACACCTGATATGCAAAAACTCTTGTCAGAGGCACAGGATCATGTAAAGCATCGAAGATGGGCGAAAGCCTCCACGATCTTTGAGATGGTACTTCAAGCCGAGCCAGACTGTGTTGCGGCAAAAGCGGGAAGGATCATGGTCAAGTATCAACTTTCCACCATTGATGCCATAACAGAATGCAAGCAAGAGATGACAACCGAGGAGCAGGATATTTTGACCGCTGCGTTTGCGGATATTGGAGAGGATATTTCGTCACTCATGAATCACTACCGTGTTACATTCCATGACGATACTTTAGAAAACAGTTATAAAAAAGCAAAAAAAACGGCTAAAGCCTGCAAGTTTATTCCCAAACATTTTACTAAGATAAATACAACGAAAGAACGCAAATGTGATTTTATTTCAGATTATGATTTTGAATCTCTTAATCAATCATGTTTGAAAATAAAAAGGTGTCGACAAGAATTTCAAGCTTTCGGTGCATACAAGGATTCGGCGCAATGTGCCGAATTATGTGATCTAACCTACGAAATGATTGCAAAAGCGAACACCTTCATTCCCAGAACAAAATGGGCGAAGAAGCACCCCATGTTCAAGTTTTTCGGATTGCCCTGTCTTCTGTATGCTTTATTATCTTGGATCCTTGTTTTTTTCGGTAATTTTCAACTGTTTACAGCTCCTTTCCAAACAGTAAAACGATTCTTCTCAGCAATTTCTTCCGGCAATTTCTCACATCCTTTAAATGCTTTAATAATTTCCTTTATTGTCATTATCGCCCTTCTTTCTGTCTTTCTCGTCTTCTATCTTTTTTCACGGATTTTTATTGGTTTGATATTTTATGGATTATGGGATGGTGATGGCATTTTTTATATTCCGCAAGTAATAGCAATACTGATATCTCCTTTTGTTTTCTTTTTTCTTTCTCCCATTGTTTCCATTGTCTTTCTCGTTATCATTGGTTTACGTATCAGGAAGCAACGCAAGCTTATCAAGTATTTCACCGCCTGCAATGCAGAATTGATCCAAAGAATGGAATTCCTGTCCAAGCAATGCTCCATGCTCAACCCCAAAAGAATCCTGCGCGAATTATTCTGATCTTCCCCCACCACACCCTCCCCGTGTGGTGGTCTTTTTATCCCCTGCGGCCACACGGTCAAGCGGTTTTGCACAAATTATTTTTCTTTTTTTCGCCTCTTTTTGTATGTCCCCACTTGCCATCCCCCTGTTTTTGTGGTATAATGCTAACGTATACACTCCGTTTTCATCCTTATTAGTAAAGAGAGGACATTCATATGCGAATCGAGCTGAAAGATTGGACGCTGACGGTCATTCCCCACAAGGAATACTGCGCCTCCGGATACCCCGAGCGAGGCGAATTCGGTCTTGTTTCGGGTCTCGGCGTCACCATCCCCGCCGTTGTCCCCGGCAATTTCGAGCTGGACATGGTGCGGGCGGGACTTCTGGAGGACCCTTACTGGGGTAGTAATATCACCAAGCTCCGTGAGCTGGAGGATCGCCACCTGTTTTACCGTACCTCCTTTGATCTGCCTGCCGTGGCGGAGAATGAGCTTCCCGTACTGAAATTGGAAGGCATCGACACAGTCTTCGATCTGTATATCAACGGCGAATGGGTATACGGCGGGGATAATATGTTCATGTCCTATGAGATCCCCCTGAACAGCGATATGCCCTTGAAGCCCGAAGGCAACGAGCTGATCGTACATATCCATCCCACCATGATCGAGGCACAGAGAAACGTGATCCCCCCCTCGGCGGGTATGTTCCCCTTCGGCTACGCCTCCCTCTATACCCGCAAGGCCCCCTCCTCCTTCGGCTGGGATATCCTTTGCCGCGCCGTGTCGGGTGGCATCTGGCGGCCTGTCTACATCGAAACCGTCAAGACCCCCGCCATCCGCGAGGCCTTCCTCTACACCCGCGCCGTGAACCCCGATCCCACCGATCACACCCGTGGCTACGCCGAGCTGAATCTCTACTACTCCGTAGACCTGGGCGGGGACACCTACTACCCCTTCGACTGCGACAAGCACCCGAACGAGCTACCCTACGACTACACCGTCACGGTGAAGGGTACCTGCAACGACTGCACCTTCGAGGTCACATCCGACCTCTGGCACACATGCGGGAATATCTTCATCCCCGTCCACGGGGCTTACCTGTGGTATCCCAAGAACGCGGGACTTCCCTACCTGTACGATGTGACCGTCACCCTGTGTCGTCGCGGTGTCGTTGTGGACGAGAGGGCCATGAAGACGGGTATCCGCACCGTGGAGCTGGACCGCACCACCTTCGCCGGCGATGATGGTCAGTTCCGCTTTATCATCAACGGCAAGCCCGTGTTCGCCATGGGTAGTAACTGGGTACCTCTCGATGCCTTCCACTCCCGCGACGCCGAGAGACTCCCCAAGGCTCTGGAGATGCTGGACGAGGCGGGGTGCAACATTATCCGCTGCTGGGGCGGTAACGTCTACGAGGATCACGCCTTCTTCGACTTCTGCGACGCCCACGGCATCATGGTCTGGCAGGACTTCGCCATGGGCTGCGCCATCTACCCCGTGGACGAGAAGATGCAGGACGC
>JAGAIH010000489.1 GCA_017626655.1 Clostridia bacterium
GGGGATCTCCAGAAGCCCATCCCGCAGCTCGGCCCCCAGCCGCCGCTCATGCTCGCGGATGGCCTCGATCCCCACCGATTCTACGAATTCCATCCCCGCCCGCAGGCCTGCGATGGCAGGTGCCTGCAAGGTCCCCGCCTCGTACCGCTCGGGGGGATCCTCCGACATCTCCCCCCGCAGGGAATCCATGCCGTTGCCCCCCTCAAGGAGGGTGTCGAGGGTGACGCCCCGCCCCAGGATAAGCATCCCCGTCCCCTGGGGTCCCATCAGACCCTTGTGTCCGGGCAGACACAGGGCCGAGATCCCCATCCCGTCTACGTCCGGTGCATAGGCCCCCGCCGATTGGGCGGCGTCCACTATGAGGTGGATCCCCCGTCGGCGGCACAGCTCCCCGATCCGTTGGATGGGCAGGACCGCCGAGCAGACGTTGGAGGCGTGGGCGCAGACCACCAGGCGGGTGTCGGGGCGGAGCTTGGCGGCAAGGGCGCGCAGGATCATGTCGTCGGTCCTGTGAGGAGACGCGGGGAAGGTGTCGAAAACCTCCAGCTCGATCCTACCCTCCCCCGCCAGCCGATACAGGGGGCGGTACACCGAATTATGCTCCATATCCGAGCAGAGAACATGGATCCTCCCGGGTCCCAACGCCCCCACGATCCCCTTGATGGCCAGATTTAAGGCGTGGGTGGTGTTCAGAGTAAAGATCACCCGATCCGCCTCTGCCCCGAACATCCGCGCCGCCACCTCGCGGCAGGCGTAGATCTCCCTCGCGGCTTCCAGGGCAAGTCGGTGAGAGCCGCGCCCGGGATTGCCGCCGCTGTGTGTCATACAATCGGTCATGGCGGCGATCACCGAGGGGGGCTTGGGCCAGGATGTGGCGGCGTGATCCAGGTAGACGAGCTTTTTGGTGGGCATGGCAGGACCTCCGTATGTCGTTCGGCCTGCCAAGGGGCAGACCGAGGTGATTGTCTTGAATGTGATCCGCGCGCTCATGGCGCGTGAGCGGTCACCCTTGCAGGTACTCTCGGACCCGCACCCCGCCCCGCTCCAGGACGGTCCGCACGTTGGCGCTTTGGGTGCAGGGGAACTCCACTCCGTAGGCACAGCCGTTGTGGGTCCTGGCCGAGCTGATCTTGGTGATGCCCCCGCGGATGGCGGCGTCGGCCAGGAGGCTCTGGGCCTTCATGGCCTGGGTCATGGAGCCGATGACAGCGGTACAAGTACCGCAGGTACAAGTACCGCCGGGGAGGGAAGCATCTCCGCCCCGAGGAGCGCCGCCGTAGGGAGGCCTGTGGGCTGATGACTGACTGTTTCGCATGGTAACACCTCCTCACAAGCAGAATATGCGGGACACGGTCGAGTCGTGTCGGGAAAAGTCAGCTTTTTTTTGTGGCGGGCGGTTGACAAACGCCCCGCTTTATTGTACAATAAAGGTATCCCAACGAAAGAGGTGCCACTATGAAGCTCATTCCCCATAATCAAGTCACCCTCAAAAACGGCTTCTTCTTCGATAAGCAGGAGCTGAACCGCAAGACCACCATCAACGCCGTCTACGACCGCTTTACCGAGACAGGCCGTATCGGCTCCTTCAAGCACGGCTACCCTGAGAAGGACCCCATCCGTCCCCACTACTTCTGGGACAGCGACGTCGCCAAATGGATGGAGGGCGCGGCCTACATCCTCCACAACGCCCCCGACCCCGACCTGGAGGCAAGGGTAGACGAGATCGTGGAGGACATCGCCGCCAACCAGCATGAGGACGGCTATTTCAATATCTTCTTCACCGTGGTCCAGCCCGAGAACCGCTGGGCCAACCGTGACTGGCACGAGTTGTACTGCGCGGGCCACCTCATGGAGGCCGCCGTAGCCTACGCCGCCGCCACGGGCAAGACCAAGTTCCTCTCCTGCATGGAAAAGTACGCCGACTACATCGCCCGGGTCTTCATGGAGGACCATTCCGCCGCCTTCGACACCCCCGGCCACGAGGAGATCGAGCTGGCTCTGGTGAAGCTCTACCGCTACACGGGCAAGAAGAAGTACTTAGATCTGGCAGCCTACTTCATCAACACCCGCGGCACCGAAAACGACCGCAACCGCGTGGCCTATAACCAGTCCCACCTCCCCGTCCGTGAGCAGACCGCCGCTGTGGGCCACGCCGTCCGCGCCGTCTACCTCTACACGGGCATGGCCTACCTGGCCGCCGAGACGGGGGATGAGTCCCTCATCGCCGCCTGTAAGACCCTCTGGGAGGACGTCACCCACCGCAAAATGTACGTCACGGGCGGTCTTGGCTCCACCTACATCGGCGAGGCCTTCACCACCCCCTTCGACCTCCCCCCCGACCAGGCCTACACCGAGACCTGCGCGGGCATCGCCCTCTGCTTCTTCGCGAAGGGTATGCTGGCCCTGGAGAACAAGGCCGAGTACGCCGACGTGGTGGAGCGCGCCCTCTACAACGGCGTCCTGTCGGGCCTGTCCACCGATGGCGCCCAGTTCTTCTATGAGAACCCCCTGGAGATTAACCTCTCCGAGCGCTTTACCAGCGTCTGGGGCGCCCGCCGATTCCCCGCCCACCGCCGCGTGGCCTGCTTCGGCTGCTCCTGCTGTCCTCCCAACATCAACCGCCTCCTGCCCACCCTCGGCGGCTATGTCTACGGCCTGGAGGGCGATACCCTCTTCGTCAACCAGTTCGCCTCCTCGGATATGACCGACGGCGCCGTCACCGCCGCCATGGAGACCGCCTACCCCAACGAGGGGAAGGTCACGGTCACCGCTACGGGGGTGTCCAAGCTGGCCATCCGCATCCCCGCCTGGTGCGACAGCTTCACCTTGAATAAGCCCTACGTCTTGGAGAACGGCTACGCCGTGATGGACAACGACGGCACTCCCGCCGTCCTGGAGATGGATCTGGCCCCCCGCCGCGTCTGGGCCGATCCCCGCGTCTTGCGCGCCGCGGGGCAGGCCGCCGTCATGAAGGGTCCCGTGGTCTACTGCGCCGAGGGCGTGGACAACGGCGAGGGTCAGCTCCACAACTACATCCTCCCCGCCGACTTCACCGCCGCCGAGGAGCCGAATGCCGAGTACGGTCTTCCCACCCTTACCGTCCCCTGTGTCAAGCAGACCGAGGACGGCGGCAGTCTCTACCGCAATCAACCCCCAAAGACCGAGGATGCCGTGCTGAAGCTCATTCCCTACAGTGCCTTCGCCAACCGCGAGGAGACCGATATGCGGGTGTGGTTCCGCGCCGAATAAGGAAAAGCCATGAATCTCAACAACATGGAAGAAGCCCTGAAGCGGGCCATCGAGGGAAAGACCACCCTCCCCGAGCTGGTGGATGCCTTTGAGGCCACCTGCCGCGCCTACCTGTGGTTTCCCGATGACGAGGACGACCTCCTCCTCTTTGAAGCAGGGAATTATAACTTCACAGGTACCCCCACCTTTCAGTTCTCCCTGACCCGCCAGATCCCCGACGGAAAAGGGGAGTACCTCCAGCTCCGCCTCACCGCCCACTATCCTCCCATCCCCTTCGGCCTGCTCCTCCACCGCACCGTGTGGAGCAATCCGAGCATAGATTTCTTCGCCGTGGTACGCGGCTCCCGGGCCTACGCCAGGGTGAAGGATCAGCCCATCCTGGCGGTGGACTGCTATACTATGGATACCGATTAAATCAACAAAAAAAGAGCGGATACGGTCAAAAGCCGTATCCGTTCCTTTTGTTTATTCATGTTTAGGCGATTGGGTAATTGCGAAAAATTGGGGTTTAGCGGTGCGTTCCTCTGCCTTCCCCAGCGGGGAAGGAGGACCGCGAAGCGGTGGATGAGGAGAACACTTGTAAACCAGCGTTCTGGGAGAGTGGCTAACTTTCCTACCGCTTTTTGGATTTCGGCCCCCAAAAAAACAAGCAATTGTATCAATTGTTTTAACACTTCTACCCGCATGGTTGTAGGAGCGTAACTGTAATCCCGGTAAGTTGGCTTACAAATACTCGCCGAGCTTGCTCGGTCTCATCCACCGCTTCGCGGTCCCCCTTCTCCGCTGGAGAAGGCAAGGGAACGGTCAACACACCGATAAAC